>JBCCFA010000288.1:0-6199 GCA_039029975.1 Pseudomonadota bacterium | reverse complement strand
TCGACGTTAGCCACCCAAGTGCCAACGTAAAAACCCGATTCATGAGCGTAATCTATCCCACCCGAGACAACTGGCTCGTTCTGAGTTTGTGTTAAACCGCGCCAAAGATAGTTGTTGGAAAAGGACGCGTTCGCGGTCCAGTCACCAGCAACTGCTCCAGTGCTTAACAACCCAGTTATCGCAACAGCCGTTGCGGCTGCAGTTATTTTTTTCATCTTTCTTAATCTCCTAGCTTAATCAGCATGCTTAAAAATTCAGCGCTTTGTCGTTGGCCAAACGAACGCGCGTACCACTATCCAGAGCAAGTTACGTACCAAAAATGAGACGTTGAAACGTTTCGTTGTTGTACTGACGCACCAAATTTTTATGAACTCATTTAAATCATTAAGTTATATCATAAACTTCAATTAAATTATCTCAAGTGATTTATAAGAAAATAACCTATATTACGGTTAAACTATATCGGCCTTGAATTTAAATTATTGAGTTCGTCCTTTAAATCGAATCATTTTTGCCCTAAATCAATGCGGCGTTGCGTTGACACAACACTTATTGCATCAAAATAGCGCATCTTCGGTGACCGCTGCTTGCCCCTGGATAGCGGTCAGCATTTGGGTAATTTGTGGTATCTGGTTAAAGTGGTTAACGCTATTGACGCATCTACTGATAGCGTTATTCGATCTTGAACGATCAAGTCCAGACACGGCGGACGTTTGTTGATTTCCACATAGCAAAGAATTAAAACAACGCGCAACTTCAACAAATAAAAACATGGCCATTCCTCAATCAAGCCAAGTCCAAGCCTTCAAATTTCTCGCAGTGGACACAGATATTCATGCGTGATGTGGAAACCATTTTTCATCGCGCGGCCTCATTACCGGCAGATGAAAGACTGCGGTACTTGAATGCAGCATGTGGCTCGGACCTTGCGCTGCGGGCAGAGGTAGATGGGCTACTTCAGGCCGATGGCAAAGCCGTCACGTTCATGGCCGGTCTCGAAAATCAATTACACGCGGTTTTAAAACATCACCAAGAAACCGGCTCTCAAGTTGGGCGCTATCGTATCGACCGAAAAATCGCGGCAGGCGGCATGGGAAGCGTCTATCAAGCCTGGGATGAGAAGTTAAATCGGGACGTGGCGCTGAAGTTCCTTCATCCCCACAGCGCACTCGACCCAGACGCCAAAGAACGCTTCTTGCGTGAAGCGCGCGCGATCTCAAAATTAAATCATCCAAACATCTGCACGGTCTTTGACGTCGCGGAAACTGATACCGACGAGCAGTACATCGTGATGGAATTCTGCAATGGACAACGCTTAGACGAATTAATTGATGCAAATAAACTAACCTACGACGTGAATTTTGCAATCGCCGAACAGTTATGCGATGCCCTAGCAATAGCCCATGCGGGTGACATTTTGCATCGCGATCTGAAACCACAGAATGTCATCATTGATCAAGAATCCCAAGTCAAGTTACTTGACTTCGGCATTGCAAAAATTGTCGAAGCTGGCGCCAGCGTAACCAGTCGTGCGCTCGGTACGGTCTCCTATATGTCGCCCGAGCAATTCAACGCGCAGGAACAAGACGAGCGCACCGATATCTGGGCGCTTGGTATCTTGTTTTTCGAAATGCTTACGGGTGTCACACCATTCAAAGGTAAAACCCAGCCGGAAGTGATGCGGGCTATTTTTAGTAAACAACGATTAAGCTTACACAACCTGGGTAGCAAGCTTCCCGAGAGTTTTGAGCGTTTTTTCGATACTTGCCTCGCGCATTCGCCACTTGATCGCTTTTCGCACATGAATGAGGTCAAGGCACAACTTAGCGATTTACGTCTCGAACTTCAGCATTTGGGGCTCGCTAATGAAACACCCAAATTTTCTCGTCTCGCCGAGGATGTCCACACTTTAGGTCGCTCGTCACAGAATGAGCGACGACACATTACAATTTTGCATTATCGAGCGCTATTGCCCGAGGGCACCGATCCAGAAGACCAGCTCATACTAGTTGACCAAATCAATGAAATATTTGGAAAGATTATTCGACGCTTTGGCGCTTACCAATATTCGGCTTCTACCACAGAGCTAGTCGCTTATTTCGGTTATCCGGCCGCGCACGAACACAGTGTTGCCCAGGCTGTGCGCTGCGCGCTTGCGTTGAAAGAAGCCACGCTCCGCAGAAATGAGCAAAGCCCTGAGTCGTACCCAAAACTAAGCGCACAAATCGCCGTTCACGGCGGCGTGATGATCGCGCGCGGATCAGAGACATCTGACGGCGTGGAGTTTATCGGTGACGCACCAGCAACAGCACAGGGCTTAAGCTATCAAGCCGGCCCCGATCAAATTCTTATCACTACCACTTTAGAAGAATTGGTGCGCGGTTTATTTGCCGTAAACAAGATTGCCACGTCGACCGGTTCAGTATTCGAAGTATTACGCGAGAGCACTGCAAAATCGAAGTTTGATGTCGCGGTAGAAAGCGGCCTTTCACCGTTCTGCGGCCGTGTCCATGAACTCGGCATGCTGGAAGACGCGTGGCAGCAAACCTTAGAACATGAAGGGCGAGTAATTGCAATTTCCGGCGAAGCCGGTATCGGCAAATCGCGGCTGGTCCACGAACTGAAGCAACGGGTTGCGGAAAGCGAGGACGCTTGGCTAGTCGAGTGTCAGTGTTCTCCACACGAAACCAACAATAGTCTCTATCCTTTTCTCAGCTACTTTCAACGCGACGTATTGCAATTTTCCGAGGAAACCACCGATGCGGATAAGGCTTTGCGGGTAGATGGTTTTTTAACCGAATACGATTTTGACCCAGACGGAACCACAGTTCTTCGAGACTTCTTCCTCCAAAGCGTCAATCCTGAAGAACAGCAGCTGATCACGCCGGACGAAAGGCAACGTAAAATATTCAGTGGGCTTCGCTATATTTTGACTCAGCGCGCCAAATTTCAGCCCGTACTAGTTGTTCTCGAAGACATGCACTGGGCCGATCCAAGCAGCAATTTAATGATCGATATGATGCTGCATAATACGCTTCCGGCGAATGTCATGCTCGTCATCACGTTTCGTCCGTCCTTTCAGCCGCGCTGGTTAAGCGCGGAAACAGCAACCCGCCTAGTGTTACAGAAGCTTAATAAGCGAGACGCTCAAGCGTTGTTAGAAAATTTATCGCTCCCCGCAAAAAATGATGTTTCGCTGGGCAAAAAGCTTCTTGAAAAGGCTGATGGCAATCCCCTGTTTGTAGAAACATTAACGCAGGCGATCGCAAATAGTGGCGTAGATTCTCTCGATGCTATCCCAAAAACTTTGCAGGCATCGCTAGCCGCCCGGCTTGACCAATTAGGCGAAGCTAAGATCGTCGCGCAATATGCGTCGGTAATCGGTCGAGAATTCGAATTGAATTTGCTGAAACATTGCGTGGAAAATAACACCTCAGTTGTCGAACAAGTTTTACAACAGCTTATTGATGTTCAAATTTTTACTCCGCCAGCCGGACCATCATCCGCGTACCGGTTTAGACACGCCTTAATCCGCGATGCAGCGTATGAATCCTTACTGAAGGCAGATAAAACCCGCATCCATAGACAAATCGCTGAGTATTTCACCGAAAAATCTGGTGCTAGCGCGACGCTCCTTGCCGATCATTGGCATCTTTCAGGTGAATACGAGCAGGCGGCCAAGGCCTGGTTGATGGGGGCAGAAAATGCCTTGGCGCAGGCTGGCGCATCGGAGGCGATTAGCTTGTGCGCGCGTGCACTAGACGCTTTAGAGCAGTCGACGCCAACCCCAGAAACTATCGAAACAAAAATTGATCTCTACTTAACGCGATCGGCGGCCACAATTGCGGCGCGTGGATACACTGATAGATCGGTTGAAACGGGCTATGCAACAGCACTCGAACTGAGTAACGAATTAGCATCTGCGGAAAAGAAATTCGCTTCGCTTTTTGGCGCGTCAACGGTGAACGTTGTTTTAGGCCAGCACAGCAAAACCCTAGAAATCTCCAATGAACTTGTTGCGATCGGCGAAAGAAAAGCGAATACCGAGTATCTAGTTGAGGCCCATATGGTCAAGGGTTTGGCCGAATTTTTCATGGGCGAATTTAATGCCTGCCGAGAATCTTTCGGACATACCATCGAGATTTATTCTCCTGAATCACACGGCCGCCATGCGCTGAGTTACGGACAAGATCCGAAGGTTATCGCTTTATGTCATCTGGGCTGGCTGGAATTTATTCAAGGTACTAGCGCTATTGGCATCGAAACGGTCGCCAGGGCGGTAGAACACGCCGGTTCATTAAACCACCAGTTTTCCCAAACTTATGCCTTAATTTACCTTGGCGCGATTTTCACTTTCAATGGCGAAATTGAGCATGCCAGCCACGAAATCAATGACGCTTTGGAAATATGCAATAAACACAATATTCGCGGTGTGCAGGCACTGGCGCGCGTCTTCCGCTCAATGCTAGACGTTGCATTAGAGCCAACTAACGCGACAATCGAACGCGCAAGCAAAGAAATCGGTATTTATGAACAAACCGGCGCCCATATCTATCTCCCAGCCTGGTATACAGATCTGTCGCTCGCCTTACTGCAGCTGGGCGAATACGACAAAGCGAAACAACTGGTTGAAAAGGCAACATCGATTGCTGCTTCCTCAAACGAAAACTGGTATGCCTATCCACTTCTTATGGCGCGCGCGGAATTAGCAGCTTACAAGCGGACATCAACACACCAAGAGGAATTGAAAGAACAGGCGGCTTTGCTCCTAAAAAACTCAGGGTGTACTGGTTGGTCAACACAGCGCCGATTCACACACTTACAACAATAACTAAGCGGGGAAACAGTCATGGCAACGCCAAACAACGACTACTATCGATGGAAATACTTCACTCGGAATACTGTTCTCGACGATTTCGAGTATGGCAACGAAGGTCCGTGGCCACAACCTGCACCGGATCATCCCATGGGACAACTTGCCCAAGTATTACATCTCCCAGAACGCGAGCGGGATGACTGGAAACGCAATGTCAGCCGCAAATATCTCTGGTTGTTCCTGACGCGTTGGCCTCTCGCATTATGGCGTGCATGGAAAAACAAGCACTACACAGAAATCACCGATGAGCGTTTTGATAATTACCTAACGAATGAAATGTACTCTCGCTATCTGAGTCCCTTAGATAACGTTGATGAAGAAACTTTTGCCGAGTATCTAGATGCAGCAGATGAGGCGCCGCCATTAAAGTGCGACTTTATTTGTATGGAGTCGATTAAGCCTACATATGATGGCATGTTTACCGCCGCCACAGTGGTCCTGCTGCGCAAGAAAAATGGCGGTTCATCTTACAAAGCGGTTGCGATCAACTACCCGGATTCGGATAACAATTTGGTGATCGCCCGCGATGACGGCGAATCATGGCGACTATCTAAGTATTTTGTTCTACAAGGGGCTTCGCATCGAATTAACCTGATTACACACGCCGCCTTGCATTTTCCTTTCGACCCAATCAACGCGATCACTAAATCGGCAATGCCTAAAGATCATTTACTGTTCCGTCTATTAATCCCGCATTTCCGTCTTGCCCTTCCGGTTAACCATTCCGTTTTAGAGGGCGATAAGTCACTGATCAGCAGAACGACTTGGACGATTTGGGCGCCATTCTGCGCACCCGGCTTAGTGATCCGGAATTTATTTCCCTATGGTTATGTCGGTGACGACGCCAGAAGAAACGCATACCCCGAATACAAGTTCCCGTTATCCAGCGATGAGAATCGCTCACAGTATTTTGAATTTCTTAATGCCTACCGGGCAACGGTTAAATCGTTCATTCAGGAATTTGCCGACCTCGCATTCAAGGTCTGGTTCGAACAAACCGGCAATACTGATTGGAACTACGTGAGTTACTGGGCCGACAATTGCGCGCAATGGGTCCCGGGTTTTCCTAACGGTGAGGAAATCGCCGATAAAGACACGTTCATTGAGGCGATTACTACGATCATCTGGGATCTCGCCATATCGCACTCAACTGATCATGATTCGATTCATCAGATTCCGAATGATGAATTGGTATTTCGCCTACGTCTACCACCGCCAACTAGTAAATCGCATCCACATTTCGAGCTTAAACAACTGTGTAATTGGATTGACTTATTTAAAGCGAACTTAACCGATATTTTATTCTACAAACCTCACAACGTG
>JBCCFA010000287.1:0-6244 GCA_039029975.1 Pseudomonadota bacterium | reverse complement strand
TTGTGACGACACATTCCTCGGCGCCGCTGATAAGCCCAAATGTTTTCCAACCAACTGGAAAATGCGCCGGCAGTGTACACTGTTCAAACTATCCCGGCAGTGTACACTGTTCAAACTGTCCCGGCAGTGTACACTGTTCAAACTGTCCCAGCAGTGTACACTGTTCAAACGCTGCATCGCGACCCGCCAATTCGTGCGCTCTTGCTCTACCAGGGCTCGATGCAACCAAATTTCAACCACATCGGCATTTCGAGAGAGCGCTGAATCTAAGGCCGCCTCAGCAGCATCAAATTCATTCGTCATTAAATGCGCCGTCCCAAGCCAGAACCAAGGCTGCCAATCATCCGATCCTTCGTCGGTCAAAGCTTTCAAGGTTGCCTTCGCCGCCTCGTATTGCTGGGTTTTAACTTGTAACCGACCGAGCGCGGCGCGCGCGCCGGGGTGCTCGTCGTTTTGCGACAAGATTTTTTGCACTATTTTTAAAGCCGCCTCGTAGCGTCTGTTCTTTTCCTCCGCGACGCTTTGGACGTATAGTGCATCTGTTCCTTTTACTTGCGCAGCAACCAGATCGAACCCCTTGTCATCTTGACGATCTGGCACATACCCAATGCTCGGCAAATTACTTTTAGGCGTATTTGAAAATTCAGGCTCGGCAGCCGTTGACTGCGGTGTAAGACTCGACTCGGTAGGGTCCTGGCTGGAATCTATCACCGCATTTTCGCCTTCGTCGGGTAGGCCTTGTACGGCTTGGCCGTCTGCGGACTCAACTGTTTCGTCAGCCAACGCTTGGTGATCGGCAACCCCTAAAGATTGCAATGATTGATCGGCGACGCAAACGAGGGGCCCCAAAAGAAGCACTAACGTGATAGGGAAAAATCGTGAGATACACATAACTATCGCACCGATGCGATTTCTGGCGCCGCGACCAGTCGTGCAGTTAGAAACATCACCAGCTCTTTCTTGCCACGGAACTGATAATTTCCCTTAAACAGATTGCCCGCAACCGGAATTTTATCGACACCGGGCACCGAGCGTTCCGTGTCGCTTTGTTCATCCTGTATCAAACCGCCAATGACGACGGTCTCACCGCTACGCAAGCGAACTAACGAAGATGCCTGTCGAATATCTAAATTGGGCGCGCTAGAACGGACCGTACCGTTGGCCTCCAAAACTTGTGAGACACTTGAGACACGAGTAATGACTGGCGAGATGTCCAACATTATCCAACCGTTGCTTGCAATTTGAGGTGTTAACGCCAACACAATGCCTTCCGTCACTACCTGAGGAATATCTTCAGCCAATGTGTTAGTGCCTGCCGAGGTTGTATCAACGCTCAACTCTCGACGGAAAAACGTGCGATCGGTACCCACTTTAATCATCGCCGATTGATTATTGAGTGCGCGAATCTGCGGCTGAGAAACGACTTTTACCGTCCCCTGCTGGCGTAGCGCGTCAATTAACGCAGAGAACTTCAAGGTGCCACCGGCGACATTAAACGCATTAAGCGATAGTGACGGCAACTTGGCGATAAATCCGCCCGCCGGCTGCCCAATAATACTGCTGCTACTAACGTCTAAGCCAAGGCCATCAGCATTGGGACCGGTAATGCGCGACCAATCGATACCTAAGCTAAAGTCATCATCCAGGGCAACCTCAACGATTCGGACATCGATATCGACCTGGCGATGAATCGCGCGGTTAATTTCGGCAATGTAGCGCCCAACGTCTGAGACCCGATGATAGCGATCCGTCACTTGCACCGTGCCGGCCATTCGATTAACGACCAGGCGGCCCCGCTCGGAAATCAAAGTCGCAATCTGCTCTTCGAGCTCCGCCCAAAATTCAACGGTGTCATTTTGCTCAATAGTGATCGCGCCGTTTTCGTTGTCACCGCCGCCGCTGCTCTCCGCGCTCGCCCCACCACCGCTATTGCCGGAGGAGATTTGCGCCAGGCTACTGCCCGAGCCACTACGCACTAAGCGAATGTAATCAATCACGAAGGTTTTGGTTTGACGTGCTTTTACTCGGATTAAGGATCGATCGCGTTCCCAATACAATCCAAGGCTATCGAGCATCGCTTCCATCGCTTGGTCAAAGGGTAGATCATGAAATTCTGCGGTGATGATGCCATCTACATCGTTGTCCACAACAATATTCAATTGGTAGGCTTCACGAAAAATCTGCAGCGCCTGCTGAATAGGCAAGTTCTGCGCCACAAAGCTATATAAATGACTGCTGGATGAAGCAGGCGCGATCTTGCCGTCGTCGGGAAACGCCAAACGATTTTGTAAACCGATTTTCGGCGGGGTGCCGGGTTCTCTCGTGGCGTATTTTTCCGACGTGCTTTTAACTGGTTGCGTGGAAATTTTGGTATCTATGAGCGGATGAATCGTGCAAGCTGTTCCGCAGCAGCAGATTATCAACAGCAAATATCGCCACGATGACAAAAACTCTGCTCCCGTCATGGCGCATAGCCTGTTGCGGTTCGAGGCAAGGGCACTTGTTTGGTTTCGCCGCTGTTGTCTTGAATACGAATGTTACTGGCCTGCATTTCCGCAATCGCGGTACCAGCAAGCCTTTGACCTGGCCGAACGAGCTCGCCACCAACAACGGCAAGTTTAAAATGACTCCCGATCGCGATCGCCGCGACGTCGATGTTCGCTGGCGCGATTTCCGTTGCAGCCGCTGATTCAGGCCCTAACTGTATCGGTTCAGAAGACAAGGGGTCACTCGATTTTTCAGCTACTTCGGCGGTAAATTTGAATGGATCGCGCGCCTCTAGCTTGCCCCAACCTATATTCGCTAACGAACTAGGGGTAGAAATCCGTTCGACGGTCGAATTAACGGTCGTGTTTTCATCGATTGAAGCCGGCGGCTCGCTGAGCGCGAGCGCTGATTCTTCCAGCCCAACCGGTGGCACAGCATCCGCTAGGGACTCTTGCGCGGGAGCCATTAATGGCAAAACGACGTTGTAGCCGACAATGCCAAAGGCCGAGCCCGCTAATAGCAACACAAATTTGGGATTGTTTAGTATTCCAGCCATTACCTAATCGTCGAGCCCACCAAAGATTATTGAGATTGTTCAGCCTCACGGCGCTTCCTTAAGCCATCGGGAGCGTCACCGGACATCCAAATATCCATCCCTATTTCGAGGTTTCTGGCGCCGCCGTTCTCCGCACTCATCGATGCGCGATTTATCTCTTTCGTCCACGGCGACTCGTCAAGTCGCATTAAAAACTGCAGAAGGCGCTTGTACCCATCTTTGTCGGCCGATTGCACATTGACCTTTAGGGTTATAGCGAGCCCGAGTTTCGATGTCGTCGCTAAGCCGTTAATCGGCAGGACTTCAGAGAGTTGATACTCGAAAATGATGCCCATATCTTGTGCATCCTGCGCCGATTCATGTAACCAAGTGGCTAACGCTGGATAACCGGGCAATATCCGAGTGTTCGCGAATTCGATGTCGCGCTCTAGGCGGGCAATTTCATCGTCGAAATGAGCACTTTCTAGCGCGGCGACCTCCTCCTGCAGGGAAAACTCGTTGCGGATTAAATTTTGGAACGCATGTAATGGTGCCAGCCGATATTCAAGCGTCCAAAAGGTCCAAGCAGAGCAAGTGACGATCAGTAAGATTAATAAACACAACCCGCGCAGCGGGTGCGTGAGCCCAGCCATAATAGGTTTAACAATGGCATCAGCACGCAACAACATCCCTGGGGCCAACGCTAGAGGTCGCGGCTTCCTACGTCGCTCCTCCGGTAACGTTAAATTTAGATCTTCCATGGCTCAACGAATCTCACCGGCTAAGCGAAAACCAAGCAAGCCTGTTTTTGCCGCCTGCCCGCTACGGAGTTGATCCATCCACTCGACTCGCCAATTGTCCGACACATTCGCCTGCCATGGCGTGCGACTTAGCTTACTTTCAAATTCCGCAAGCGTGTCCGCCGAGGCCGCCAAGGTCGGCGATGTTGCGCCTTCGAGCTTAAAACGCCAGCGGCCATCTGACAGCGATAGCTCTGCGACACTAAGGACCGCATGCTCGGGGACTAAGTCACCCAGGTGGGAAAGGAACCACGCTGGGATAGCTGGGTAGGCAGGCGATAATTCAACAAGCTGGTTTTTAAGCACTTCGAGTTGTCCCGCCTTTTCAAGCAACGCCGCTCGCTGGTTGTTCAGCGAACTAATACTGTTTGCCACAATCGGATCTTGTTGTCGTTGCTGATGGATTAGATATTCAACCCAACCGGTGACGGAAATCGCCGATAAGCTTGCGGCGACCGCCAACCAACTCGCCGCGCGCACGGCTTTTTCTCGCAGCGCCGTTCGCTGTACGCTCTTTGGAATGAAGTTGCTGGTGACATCGTTGCTAATATCCGCAACGGCGCGTGCCCAAAAAAATGCTTCAGACGAATCATCGTCGACATCGATGGGAAAATTCACGTGCGATTGCAAAACTGTCTGAGCGGAGGCCGCCTCGGTCCCCATTAACGCAATTCTCGTGACACTGCGTTGCCGCTGTTTTACGTAGAGTACCGTTCGTTCGAGGTCAACTCGGAGCCGCTCCAACCCGTCGTCCCGCCAGTGGTATTTAAGCTCGCGAACGAACAAAATATCGCCGAAGTTATTTGCAACAACGATTTCGACGCGTTCATCAAATAATGCAGCGACAACAATTACTTCTTCTGACTCCTGATAAAGCGGCGGCAGATGCTGAGCCATCACGTCCGTCAGTGGCAGCAAACGCATGGGTGTTAGATGATTTTCTTGGCAAATTCTAATAATTGCGTCGAGTTTGCCCTTTGGCATCACGTGCAGCAGCACACCCGATGAGCCGTCGCCTTGCTCAGTTTGTCGGTAGCTCCATACGGCATCTCCGTCAAAAGTCTTTTCTTGTTCAACCCGACGCGCAAGGTATTTTTCCAAGTCGCGCCGATTCATCGGCGGCAAATCGATGAATGCATGCGAATGCGCGTCAGATTCGAAAGCGATTGCAACATCGCCGCCGTTGTTCATATGTAGTGCAGCGCTCGCTGCAATTAGCGCTTCATGGAATCCAGCAAGATCGAGCACCGGTGTTGGCGAAACCCAAACGTCGCGCAGATTATTCCGCTGAACTCTGGCAACACGAAATTCTTCGTAAATCCAACTGACACTAAATTGGACACTCACGGTTTTTGCCACTCCCAACTGCTACCGGTGTTGCGGTAGGTATAATTCAGCGGCGAAGAAATCAACACCACTTGGTTCAAGGTACCGGACGGAAATGGATCGCTCATAAGATTTAACCGAGTCTTGTCCATCACATAACGGGTAATCAGACCATCTATACCGCCGCTTGCAGCGGGCAAAGAGCTTTGCGCACCGGCCTCTAGTTGATAGGCAGGTTGCGTCGTGTGCTCGTTAGTGAGAATCACGCGGTGAAAGAGATTTCGTAAATTCAATCGTTCTATTTTGATATCGGGGCCTTCAACTAAACTCGCGCCCGCGGCCTGTTCCCAAATCGCATCAAAAGCCGCCGCGGTTGTTGGCGCGGCAGGTACATTTGCAGTTAACGACGAGATCAACATGATTCGCGGTGACACCGGTTGATTGCTTAGACCAGTAGTTTGCGTGTAGCCAGGAAAATTTGTATCGGTGGTGGAAAAGAATCGTGGGTCAACGTAATATCCGCGCCGAAACCCGCGTTCATTGAATTCAATTTTCGCTGCCGGTAGCGTCGCCTGCGATGCGATAGCCGCAGTCCAATCGGCGATGGTGCGAGTCGGAATGCGTTTGTTGTCCACAATAAAGTTCTGTAAGTATCCAGCTAGACCTTCCAAACTAAGACTTTCTTTGTCTTGTCTTGCACGTTTAATATCATCGAATACACTCGGCGCAATGACAGAAGCTAGAATAGCCATAATCGACAAAACACCGATGACTTCAATCAAGGTGAATCCTGATTGCGCGGCCCGCGCGCGCAGATGTGAACGTCCAACGATGAAACGAGTGCGCGGAGTTCTCACATGATGCCTCCCAACAATTCCATGAATGGTAAAAATATCGCCATGGCAACAGTGCCAACTAGGGCGATCAGGGCAATAATGATCAACGGCTCAATAATGCTCATGAAACGTTTGATTCGCCGCGGGATTTCTGTGTCAAACCGTTTGGAGACGTGGTCTAACGCGTTTTCCATGGTGCCTGTTTCTTCGCCGACAACAATCATGCGCATGATCATGGGTGTGAAAATCGGATAACGACG
>JBCCFA010000286.1:0-6259 GCA_039029975.1 Pseudomonadota bacterium | reverse complement strand
CGACGGCGCCGGCAAGCTCGCCGATGGACGCGTGTGGACCCCCATCGACGACGACCTGCACCGTGGGACGATCTACGGGCGGTTCGGCGTGCGGGTCGACGGACGCACGAAGTGGACCCTGTCGGCGGGGGTGGGTGTGATGCCGCCTGCGGTGGGGACTGTTCCCGCGGTGCTGCCGTCGGTGCGGTTCCGGTTGCCTAATTATGCACAGTTTATCCAAACGCTCGAATGCGCCAGGTCTGCGTTCTGGTTTTGTTGCCGGCGACGCGACTTTAATTGAGAAATTCTTTCAGTATCGCACCTACCACGGCTCGGCAATGCCGCTACACGTGCAACAAGCTAGCATTGCGGCGTGGGGAGACGAGCAACACGTTGAAAATAATCGTCGCTTGTATCGCGAAAAATTTTCCGCCGTGGTCCCGATTCTTGAATCTAAGATCGCTGTTTCGCTGCCGCCTGCAGGATTTTATTTATGGCCGGAGATAGGAACTGACGACCTAACTTTTTGCCAACGCGCGTTGGCGGAGGAAAATGTCAAATTATTACCGGGCCAATTCTTGGCTAGAGAAATTAGTGGCACTAATCCAGGCGCCGGCAGAGTACGCTTAGCGCTAGTGGAAAATATTGCCGATTGCATCGAAGGCGCTGAGCGACTGGCAGCCATTCTTTAAAGAGGAAATCAATGACTACTTTAGAAAATACAATTAACGAAGCCTTTGAACAACGCGCGGACTACTCGCCCAGCTCTCACCCAGTTGAAATAAAAAACGCCGTGAATGAATGTTTGGACATGTTAGACGCCGGCACCTTGAGAGTGGCGGAGCCGCATAACGGTGGATGGCGAGTCAACGAATGGGCAAAAAAAGCAGTTCTTCTTTCGTTCAAGCTAAATGATAACGCGATGATGGAAGGTGGCATGACCAATTACTTCGACAAGGTTCCATCCAAATTTGCTGGCATGGAAGAAAGCAAGTTTAAGGAAATTGGCGCCAGAGTCGTGCCGCCGGCGATAGTCCGCCAAGGATGCTACATCGCCGCAAATACCGTATTGATGCCGAGTTACGTCAATATTGGCGCGTATGTCGATTCCGGCACGATGGTCGACACGTGGGCGACCGTAGGATCATGCGCGCAAATTGGTAAGAACGTGCATCTGTCGGGTGGGGTAGGCATTGGCGGTGTGTTGGAACCGCTGCAAGCTAGTCCCACTATTATCGAAGACAATTGTTTTATCGGCGCGCGATCGGAAGTTGTCGAAGGCGTCATCATTGGCGAAGGTTCGGTCATTTCGATGGGCGTATTTATCGGCCAAAGCACCAAAATTTACGACCGGGAAACTGGCGAAATTCATAGCGGTCGAGTACCACCGGGCTCTGTCGTTGTATCGGGAAATCTACCGGCGAGCGATGGTAGTCACAGTCTATACTGCGCAGTGATCGTCAAGAAGGTAGACGCCCAGACGCGAGGAAAAGTAGGGATTAACGAATTGCTACGGGACGTTTAGGTATTCCACAGCAGTTCGCGACACGCGTGCGCGAATATTGCGCGCGAGATGTATTAGGCGGCCTGGCCTGAAGAAGATTTTGCGCCAGCGCCGCTCAAGGTGCGTTCAACAACGTCAGCCAGATACTCGCACGTCTCATCAACGGTGCCGGCATCTTGTCCTTCAACCATGACCCTTATCAGCGGCTCGGTACCGGAGGGTCGCAACAAGACGCGACCGGTATCGCCAAGTTTGTCTTCAACTTGCTTTACCGTCTCACGAATCGCCGCGATGTTCATCACGTCTTGCCGCTCCGCGATGCGCACATTGATTAAGCGCTGCGGATACTTTGACATGCCCGCCTTTAAGGTGCTCAGCGCGTGTCCGCTGCGCGCCATCGCCTCAAGGACCTGCAGGGCCGAGATCATGCCATCGCCTGTGGTGGTTACATCAAGGCAAATAATATGCCCTGAGGTTTCGCCTCCAAGGCTCCAGTTATTCTTCAGCAACATTTCTAGAATATATCGGTCGCCAACCTTAGCTCGCTCGAATCCTAAGCCCAAGGTCTGGACCGCACGCTCGAAACCGAGATTGCTCATCTGTGTGCCGACAACCGCGCCATCCAATTTACCCAATTGCTGTCGTTGGCGCGCGATAATAAAAGTGATCTCGTCACCATCTAACACAGCGCCTTTACTATCGACCATGATCAAGCGGTCACCGTCACCGTCAAGCGCAATGCCTAAGTCAGCAGATTCCGCAAGAACGGCACGTTGCAAGGCTTCGGGCGAGGTGGCGCCAACTTCTTCGTTAATGTTGAAGCCATCAGGTTCGTTACCAATGGCGATAACCTCGGCGCCTAGTTCTGACAATACGGCCGGCGCAATGTGATAAGTCGCCCCATTCGCGCAATCGACAACGATTTTTAAACCCTGCAAGTCAAGCTCGCTGCTGAACGTGCCCTTACAAAATTCGATGTAACGACCGGCAGCGTCAGTGACTCGTTTTGCTTTGCCGAGCTCTCGCGACGCAACTGTTTCCATCGGTTTATCAATTTCTCGCTCTATCTCGAGCTCGATTTCGTCCGGGAGCTTAGAACCGCGTCCGCAAAAGAACTTGATACCGTTATCTTCAAACGCATTATGCGATGCACTGATGACGATGCCGGCGTTCGCATGAAAGGTTCGCGCTAAATAAGCCACGGCCGGTGTCGGCATGGGACCCAACAAATGAATATCAACGCCAGCAGCCGATAAGCCGGCCTCAAGCGCTGATTCGAACATATACCCGGAGACTCTCGTGTCTTTTCCGATGAGCACTTTGCGACGCGATGCGCTGTCGCGTGTAAACACGCGGCCGGCTGCCCAGCCAAGTTTCATCACAAAATCTGGTGTTATCGGAGGAACCCCAACCGTGCCTCGAATCCCGTCAGTCCCAAAGTACTTACGTGTATTGTCTGCCATTGGTATGTGCCAATTTCTTTTCTGATTATGAGTTTAAGCGTAGCAGAGCGCGGATCCACTTAGCGTGCTAAATGAACTCGTATTGACAGAAATTCACGATTAAGTGGCGAATTTCAGAACCAGTTAACACTCCTGTTAACCCGGCCAAAGCGCCACTGGAGAACAATGATTATCTAGCGGCTAGTGCAGGCTCGCGGGTCCCCCGATGGAACCATCCTTATTGCCTTCTTCCGCCTCAACATCCACATCCGCATCTGGCGTGCCGCCGCTATCGTCGTCAGACCAATCTTGTGGTGGGCTGGGTTCATTACCGGACATAATTTCATCGATTTGATTACTATCGATCGTTTCGTAGCGAATCAAGGCGTCAGCCATCATGTGCAGTTTATCGATATTATCTTCCAGGATTGAGCGCGCACGTTCGTAGTTACGATCAACAATTAAGCGAACTTCTTCATCGATAAGGTGAGCGGTTTCATCTGAAACCGATTTGTGTTGAGTCACAGAGTGGCCTAAAAACACCTCGCCTTCGTCATCTGAATAGGTCATTGGCCCAAGTTTTTCGGACAAGCCCCATCGCGTAACCATATTACGGGCAATATCTGTAACGCGCTCAATGTCGTTAGAAGCGCCGGTGGTTACTGATTCACTACCGAAGATTAATTCCTCAGCAATCCGACCACCGAATAAGCTCGAGATTTGGCTTTCCAATCGCTCGCGAGAATAACTTAAGCGATCTTCTTCAGGCAGAAACATCGTCACGCCAAGGGCGCGACCGCGTGGAATGATCGTTACCTTGTAAACTGGATCGTGCGACGGCACATTGCGGCCGACAATCGCATGCCCTGCTTCGTGATAGGCCGTGAGTTTCTTTTCATCATCGCCCATAACCATCGATTTGCGCTCAGCGCCCATCATGATTTTATCTTTGGCTTTTTCAAACTCCTCCATGTCAACCAAGCGCTTATTGCTGCGTGCCGCAAACAACGCCGCTTCGTTAACTAAGTTTGCCAAATCTGCGCCAGAGAAACCCGGCGTACCGCGCGCAAGAATCGCCGGTTTCACGTCGTCGTCGAGCGGCACTTTGCGCATATGTACTTTAAGAATTTGCTCGCGCCCGCGAATATCAGGCAGCGGCACAACTACTTGTCGATCAAATCGTCCGGGCCTGAGCAAGGCGGGATCTAGCACGTCAGGTCGGTTTGTCGCGGCAATTACAATTACGCCTTCGTTGCCATCGAATCCGTCCATTTCAACTAACAGCTGGTTCAGAGTTTGCTCGCGCTCATCGTGACCGCCGCCAAGGCCCGCACCACGATGGCGACCAACAGCGTCGATCTCGTCGATGAAAATAATACAGGGCGCATGCTTCTTGGCTTGCTCAAACATATCTCGAACGCGAGACGCGCCAACGCCTACAAACATCTCCACGAAATCGGAACCAGAAATGGTGAAGAAAGGCACTTTCGCTTCACCCGCAATTGCTTTGGCCAGCAAGGTTTTACCGGTGCCGGGTGAACCCACCATTAATACGCCGCGCGGGATCTTGCCGCCGAGCTTTTGAAATTTGCTTGGATCGCGCAAGAAATCGACCAGCTCTTTGACCTCTTCTTTCGCCTCGTCTACCCCAGCCACATCGTTAAAGGTGATGCGAACCTGATCTTCACCAAGCATGCGCGCTCGGCTTTTACCAAATGATAGGGCGCCACGGCCACCGCCTCCGCCCTGCATTTGTCGCATCAGGTAAATCCACACCGCGATCAATAGCAAGAACGGGAACCATGAAATAAAGATCTGCATCAGCAGACCTTGTCGGTCGGGCGGTTGTGCCTCGATGCGGACGTTGTTATCGAGCAGCATGCCGATAAGCGGACCGTTATCGGTTTCCGGGCTATAGGAGAATAGCCGCGAGCCGTCGTGGGTTTCTATCTCAATCGTTGGGCCATCGAGTTTAACTTTTGCGACTCGGCCACTCTTAACCTCTGTCACGAAGTCGGAGTAATCCAAAGCCCGGGAAGTACCGTGTTTGGGCGTAAAGTTCTGGAAAACCAGCATAAGCACTAGGGCGATCACCACCCAGAGAACCATGTTGCGTGCCATATTGTTCATCAGCTCCTATTTACGCCCTATCTGTAAAATCTATCGATTAGAAAAAAATCGTTTAATTATCAGAGAATTAATCTAGTTTGCGGTCGCGATTTCGCATATATATTGCGGGCAAGATGCACTCAAACTATAGCTTATATCCGCGAGCCACGACATAAAATTCCTTCGATTGTTTGCGCGATGCCTCAGGTTTAATTCGCGAGATCTCGGCAAACATTTTCCTTAGAACTTTAATCTGCTCATCGGTTCCGGGAAATTGAAACATTTTCAAAATCACGGCACCGCCAGGTTTCAATACATACGCTAGAACTGCCATTACGGCTTCAATTAACTCAACGAAGCGAGCTTCATCAGCGTCTCTGATACCAGTTATATTGGGGGCCATATCCGATAACACAAGGTCTACGTTATTTTTTCCAACAATTTCAACAACCTGAGTTATCACTTCGGTGGAGGTAATATCGCCCTTGAGGATACGAACGTCTTCTATTGGGGCAATATCAAGCAAATCGACGGCAAGCACCGAGCCGCGTTGACCAACAATTTCTTTCGCTCGGGCCGACCACCCCCCTGGTGCCGCGCCTAGATCGACGACACTGGCGCCTGCGGAAATCAAACGTTTCTTCGTTAGGAGTTCATCCAGCTTGAACACCGCGCGCGATCGTAAACCTTGTTGGACACGCTTTTTGACGAAGGGGTCACTGGCTTGACGCCGAACCCACTTCTTTGTGGAACCTCGTCTACTCAATGAAACTATTTGTCCTGGCTTGCGGTTACTGGGTGACGTAATGCACTTCTATGATTTCGTAATCGACCAAACCGCCAGGTGTTTGAACGCTAACCTCGTCGCCCTCGGTTTTGCCAATCAACGCACGCGCGATTGGTGAGGCAAACGATATTTTCGCGACTTTAAAATCCGCCTCATCTTCGCCAACAATCGTATAGGAAACTTCGCTCTCATCGTTTAGGTTAAACACTTTTACCGTTGCCCCAAAAACAACTTTTCCGTTTGCATTAATTTTCGACACGTCGATGATGTCAGCGTTGGAGAGTTTGCCTTCAATGTCGGCAATGCGCCCTTCGTTAAAGCTTTGTTGCTCTCGAGCGGCGTGGTACTCGGCGTGTTATTTGAGATCTCCGTGCGCGCGCGCTTCCGCACTCGCTTGCGACATTTGTGGTCGCTCGACAGTTTTCCAACGACTAAGCT
>JBCCFA010000285.1:0-6286 GCA_039029975.1 Pseudomonadota bacterium | reverse complement strand
CCCCCCCCCCCCAACCCCGCGGGGGGGGCGCCCCGCGCCCCCGGCGCCCCCCGGCCGCGTTGTTGGGGCTCCTGCCCGCCTTTCCCTCGACAGCCGCGCTCGTTCGATCCTGCGCTGTTCTTCGACGTCCCGAGCTGGTTGAATTCGCCCGATGGCCGAGCCGGCACAGGTACGCTCGATGTTCGCCCGCATCGCGGGGCGCTACGACCTCTTGAACCGCATGCTCTCCGCGGGGATGGACCAGCGCTGGCGCGCTGCGGTGCTCGAGCTCGCCGGCGACGTACGCGGTGAGCCCGTCGTCGACGCGTGCTGCGGGACGGGCGACCTGACGCTCGTGCTGGCCGACGCCGGCGCCCAGGCGGTCGGCGTGGACTTCACGCCGGAGATGCTCGCGCCGACGACGCGCAAGCGGGACCGAGACGCGTCGCGCCGCGCGGTCTTCACCAACGGAGACGCGCTGCGGCTGCCGGTCCGCACGGACGCCGCGGCCGTCACGACGGTGGCCTTCGGCATCCGCAACGTGGCGGACCGGATCGAGTGCATGCGCGAGATGAAGCGCGTCACGCGTCCCGGCGGACGGGTGATCGTGCTCGAGTTCACGATGCCGCCCGGCGCGGTGCTGGGGCGCCTGTACCGCCTCTACTTCACGCGCATCCTGCCGGGCGTCGGACGCTTCGTTTCGGGCGACAACGATGCCTACGCGTACCTGCCGCGCACTGTGCTCGCGTGGCCCTCGCCGGAGGAGCTCCAGGCCGAGATGGATGCGCCTTGCACGATCCATCGCTGACCAGCATGCCTTCTCTGCCGAAGTGGTAATGGCCGCGCTGGTGCAAATTTTTGGCGAAGAAATCCCCGCGCAAGCGCGTATCCAACAAGTGATCGCTAATGCTGTATCGCATTTCGATGAAGAAAAATCATTATCCGTTACGGTATCCACTGAGGACTATGAACTTATTCGAGAAGTGGAATTTGGACCCCGAATTAAGTTTCTGCCAAGTAAAGATCTCACATCTGGCGGTTGCCACGTTGAAGATGGCGAAACAAAACTCGATGCAAGCATAGAGACCGTCTTCGACCGTCTTTATCAAACTTTGTCTGCTAGTGAGCGCGCGGCGAGTTAAGGATTAATCATGAGTGTTTTAGAACAGCTTCGCGATACTGCCCTGACCCAACGCGTGGGCAAGGTATTGGCCATCAAAGGCCCGCTGGTTTACGGCTACTTGCCAGGCGCGACGGTTGGCGAGCAGTGCTCGATTATTTCGCCAGATAACGAAGTGACACTGGCCGAGATTGCGGCAATTGAAGATGGTGTAGCAACGGTGATGCCATTTAAACCTTCAATTGGTCTCGGTTGTGACCACACGCTTAGCGCGCTACCTGAGAAAATCACCGAGGCAAAAGTTGGAGACGGTCTGCTAGGAACGGTGGTCGATCCGTTCGGTAAAAGCTTGCGTGGTGATGCTATCAAGCTAGACGCGTTAACCCCACTTTACGGTGAACACACAAACCCCATAGAGCGCGCACCCATAAACGAGAGATTCGACACTGGTGTTTCGGTAATTGATAGTTTTGCCACGCTCGGCCGCGGGCAAAAAGTGGGGATTTTTGCCGGCAGCGCGGTGGGGAAAACAACCTTAGTCTCGCAAATTGCAGCGAACGCGAAGGCCGACGTGATTGTAGTGGCCTTAGTTGGCGAACGGGGTAGGGAAGTCAATCAATACTTAGAGATGCTTGAAGCGCATGGGCACGGTTCCCGTTCTGTATTAATCGCGGCAACCTCCGACGATTCGCCAATCGTCCGCGTGCGTGCAGCGCACTACGCAGCCAGCGTCGCCGATCATTTTTGTGATCAAGGACAGCACGTGATGCTGGTTATTGATTCGCTGACTCGCTTTGCGATGGCGCAACGAGAGATAGGTTTGGCCGTTGGTGAGCCACCCACAAGTGGCGGCTACACACCGTCCGTTTTTACGCAGTTAACGAATTTAGTCGAAAGAGCAGGATCGTTCAAAAATCCGCGAGGGCAAATCACCGGTGTCTTTTCTGTACTTGTAGAGGCGGATGATTTAAACGATCCCATCGTAGATTGTTGCCGCTCGATATTGGATGGCGCCATTGTGTTATCCAGAGAGCTTGCGAACGTGGGACAGTTCCCAGCAGTAGACTTATTAACGACTAATAGCAGGTTACAGCACGCCTTATTAGACAACGATCAAATGACGCTAATCCGTCGTGCTCAAAAAGCTTATGTTCAATATTTGGAAGCAAAAGAGTTAAAGAAAATCGGCATGTCTGAGGTTGCCGACAAAGCATTAGACACTGACTACGACATTGGCGAGGCCCTACTAGCGTATCTAGCGCAGGGGCAAGACGAAGTGCGCGAACCTAACGAAAACTTTGTTCGCCTAGCGAGACTTTTGGAGCGCGCCCGATGAGCGGCTCGCTAACCGTGGCGAAACAACGCTTGGCGCAAACGCAGCGGGCTAAGCGTATCGCGGAAATCGATGAAAGACGCGCGCGGACTGCGTTAGCAGCTGTTGAGAGCGAGAAGCAGCGTAAGCAGGTAAATTATCGCGATTCGTTATCGGAGATCGAATCATTGCTGGCAAAAAAGAATCAATATGCGGCTGCACCAACGCAGTATCACACGCAGCTTGAAAATCTGAATGCCTACTCAGAACTGGCTGAGCTCAAAACAGAATACGCGCTTGTCGAATATAAGCAGGCGCAAGAGAAAGCGAATCAAGAACAACGAAGATATGAACGCGCCAGACTAACGCGAGATCGACGAAACACGGAATTAAGCGCCGCGCGAGTTGAGTATCGTCGTTTGCTAGACAAAAAAACCATGAATCAATTTGCGGCAACGAAATATTTGCGTGCTGCGATCGACCGAAAAACGACTCAGAGATACCCGGCAACTAAACCATAAATTCATGAAACCAGCAGGTAAGCACCAATGATTGAAAGTGTAGGCAATATTTTAAATGCGGATAACGCCGAGATAGATCGGGCAGGCATCCAAGCAGAGGATTTCTTAAGAATCCTCTTGGCCCAGTTGTCTTTCCAAGATCCGTTAAAACCATTAGACAACCAAGAGTATGTAAGTCAGCTAGCCGAGTTCACTAATCTTGAACAAACCCGCTTGGTTGGGGAAAACCTAGAATCGTTGCTCACCGTCCAATCCAGTACGCAAGCCTTAGATCTCATTGGCCGCGTTGTTGAAGTGCAAACCGAAACCGGGAGTCAGATTGGTGAGGTGACTACCGTTGGGTTTCAGGGCGGTTTTCCAACGCTCACCGTTGAGGTAGATGACGGTAGTTTCCTTGATGGGGTGAGTTTGTCGCAAATTGCGGTTGTTCGATAACAACCGGTGGCGAGAGGGGAGTAATCATGGGCTTGTTTTCATCGATATACACTGGTTTATCCGGCTTGGTCGCTTTTTCCAAGGGGCTAAACGTGATTAGTAATAATGTAACCAATATTAATACCCCGGGCTTCCGTGGTAGCGATATCTTGTTTCGCGATTTGCTATATAAGCAAGGCATAGGCGTGAATACCGACACTGAAGGTCAAGAGCAAATTGGTCAGGGTGTCGCGACACGTGATACACGATTAAGGACGACACCCGGCGACATTCAAGAAACCCGCGGTCAAACGGACGCAGCGATTAATGGAAATGGGTTCTTTTTACTGCGAGATCAATCAAACACCTTCTTAACTCGGGTGGGCCAATTTGAATTCAATGACGACGGCATCCTGGTTGACTCGGCAAGTGGATTATCGGTTGTTGCTTTGAATAGTGGTGCAGCGCAGGGAAATATCGACATTGGAGATTTTCGCATCTCTCCACCAACCGCCACGACAGAAATTCTGCTTGAGAATAATTTATCCACCGGATCTACCGACCACACTATAGATAACGTGGAAGTCGTTGACGCGAATGGCGGGCGGCAAGTGCTGGAGATAAGATTTATTAACAACGCCAGCGTATTAGCCGGTAGCTGGTTGGTGGAAGTACGCGACGCGACTGGGGCTGTGATTGACAGCGGCGATGAAGTGCGCTTTCAGGCGAATGGCACGCCTGCCTCAGCATTCAATACGGTTGAATTTACGCTCTCACCTGCGAACACGCCTGCTTCGCAGATCACAATCAATTTGGGCGATCCTGGCGCATTTGGCGCAGTCACGTCTTTTTCATCAGGCAGTACGTCAAATACCGCTGTACGAAGTCAAGATGGCGTTGCCTTGGGTTCGGTCTTGAACGTCGCCATTGCCGTCAACGGTGAGGTGGTCGCTAATTACACCAATGGCGAGACAGCTACCATTGGCCAGATTGCTTTGGCAAGTGTCGCCACGGATGCTGATTTGCAACCGGTGCGCGATGCGCTATTCACTGTCGCAGATTTCAGCGCGTTAGAAATTGGTGAAGGTGGATCGGTGGGGTTTGGGCAAATTTTAGGGGGCAGTATTGAAGCCTCTAATGTGGAGCTGTCTGAAGAGTTTACCGATTTGATTATCGTTCAGCGTGGATTCCAATCGTCTTCGCAGGTTCTGTCGGTTTCTAATGAAATGGTCGAGCAATTACTCGAGATGGATTCTAGAAGATGATCGCCCCGTTTCGCCTCTATACCGAACGCGAGAAAGAAACGGTTAAACAGCTCGTTGAACAGGAGCTGGGAACCTGGCTTAAGTCTCTGCATGCAAATTTAGAAAAGCTCGAATGCGATTCGATCGAGCGGCAAAAATTCACCGTAAAGCAACAAGATGTCTTTATGCTGGTAAGCGGTTCTGGAATGGACGCAAGTTACTTACGTTTGCCCCGAACTGCGCTAGAGGGTTTGGCCAGATTGATCTGCGAAACATCGAGTTTCACTGATGAAGCCAATGCAGAAGTTGGAATCCTCGAAGAAGTACTACTTCATCAAGGCGAACAAGTGCTGAGCAAAATAACTAGCTATCCAACCTCACTGGCTTCGTCATTTAGCCACGATTACTACGATGGGTTTGGTCACGGGCGCATGGTATTTCAATTTCCGATTGATACGACGCGCGCTGAGATCTCTCTCTCACCGTCGGCCGCGCTCACTATCATCAAAGACTCGCAATCGGGCAGTACAAACGAAATGTTAGATTCAGAGATCTTTCCTATGGGGCACGCATTACAAGAATCGAAGGTGAAAGTTGCGGCCAAGTTGGGCGGTGCCTCCTTAACTTTGCGCGACTTTAACGAAGCCGAAGTTGGTGACGTTATTCCGTTGGATACAAAAATTGACGAACCATTGAGGCTCGAAATAGGTAGCGGGGCCTCACAGCTTGCTGGTTATCTTGGTGAGCACAATGGCCAGATGTGTTTCAAAGTAACAAAAGAAGAACAATTATCATGAAGCAAGAAAAAATCGATAAAGCAGTATTGCCCGAGTTTGATTCGAACGCCGCCGTGCTGGGCGATCAAGTATGTCTCGCCACGAATGAAGAATTAATGCAGGAAGTAGACGTTAAGTTAGAAGCATACCTCGGCGAAGCGGAAATCCCGGTAAGCACCCTAACCAAGCTGAAAGATGGCGAGCTAGTAACCTTATCCACTAAGCCTGGTGATGCGGTCACTTTGAAACTCAACGGCAAAGTCGTCGCCTTGGGCGAGCTGGTGGTCGTGGATGACCATCTGGGGATCAAGATTACGCAGACCGCCGGCTAGTACCTCGTGACACAACGAAGTTCTAGCCGGCTTCTGAGCGTGGCGCTTTTGCTTCTCGGCTGCACCGTTTGTATGGCTGAATCGGCAAGCTTGACCGGCGAAACTCTAGGTCTGAAGCAGGACGACTTTTCATTAACGGGCTTGTTGCTACAAGGTGCGGGTGTCGCGGCGCTCGGCATTATCTGCGTTTTCCTGATGGTTTTCGCCTTGAAACGTTTTTCGCCGGGGAACTGGTCGCAAACGGTTTCAAACGAGTCCCAAATTCAGCATATTCAAAGTCGACGTATTTCCCGAACCCTACTGGTTCACGTCATCAAAGTAGACGATCGAAGCTATGTCGTTGCAGAAGGCGAGACAACTGCGATTACGCCGCATCTCAACAACGGGGTCAGCGATGCGTAATTTGAGCGTTTTTCTGTGCCTGTTCTTGATGAGTGTATGTTTCGTTAGTGATGCCCTGGCGGGTGCTTTGGTCGCGGCTACGCCGGAAAGCTCAACGTCTAATAACGCCCAAGCTAATCAGTCATCCGCACAGCCGCAAGATGCGCTATCAGATCTATTCTCCTCACAAATGGACGATGGCGGTGT
>JBCCFA010000284.1:0-6286 GCA_039029975.1 Pseudomonadota bacterium | reverse complement strand
GCGCGCGGCGGGCATTTCGCCGCCCTGGAACAACCAGAGACTTTCGTTAAGGAAGTACGGACGTGTTTTCGAGAAATCGGCTAATAATCAAGCGTCGACACTTTTCCAAGGTGGCAAGGACTGATGCATGACGTGATTGCTGGGTAGCCGCGTATTACCCAAGCCGAAGTAATGCTCCCTGAGGCTTTCGGTTTCGTAGCTTTCGCGCAGGCGTCCGCGCCGCTGCAGTTCGGGCACAACCATATCCACGAATTCGCTAAACCCGGTTGGCTGATTAATCGCTGAAAGATTGAACCCGTCACAATCGGTTTCTTCCATCCATTGTTCTAACTGATCGGCAATGGTGCTTGGGCTACCAACCAATTTTGGCATGACGCTGCCGAGAGAAATGTGCTCGGCCGCATCCTGCAAGGTCCACGCTCGATTTGGATCGATTTGTTCAAATATGCCCAGCACGCCGCGTATCGCATCTGTCTCGGCACGCGCCAGACTGCGATCCATTCCGTATTCAGCTAAATCAACGCCCGCCCAGCCGCAGAAAAGCGCTAGCGCGCCCTCTGGGCTCATATACTGCTTGTAATTCTCGAACTTAAGTTGCGCTTCTTCATCGCTGGACGCCACCGTCACCGTCAATCCCGGAAAATATTTGACCTCGTTAGGCGCGCGACCAACAGCGGTACTTGCCTCGCGAACTTTCTTTACGGCTGCGCGCGCGGCGTCAATCGTTGGATGTACACCAAATACGCATTCAGCATGTTTGCCAGCAAACGAAACACCGCGCGGCGAACCGCCTGCTTGAAAAAGTACCGGCGTTCGCTGAATCGATGGCTCACACATGTGGGGACCAGGGACCGAAAAATATTTTCCTCGGTGATTTATTTCATGCACTTTGCTTGGATCGTTATGAAAATCGTTTACCGCATCTCGTACCGCGGCGTCTTCTTCCCAGGAATGCTCCCAGAGTTTATAGACAACTTCCATGTATTCATCTGCCCGGTCGTAACGTTCGTCATGCGCCATTTGTTCGCCGATACCAAAATTTTCATTCGCATCCGGTAGGTACGAGGTCACAATATTCCAAGCCACACGGCCGGTCGTTAAGTGATCCAAAGTGGAAAATAATTTTGCCGTTTGATATGGCGCGAAATAAGACGTCGAATAAGTGCAAGCAAACCCCAAGTAACGTGTCGCATATGCCATCGCAGAAATAATCAGCGTGGGGTCATTACTTGGAAATTGCACGGTGTGCCTAACCGCGGTATCACGAGATCCTTTGTAGACGTTGTAAGTACCGTGGACATCGGCCAAGAACAAACTATCAAAACAGCCCCGCTCTAACGTTTTAGCAAGGTCCACCCAATAATTTACATCCTTGTAACCATGCGAGCTTCGATCCGCCGGGTGTTTCCACTGACCTTTCGAATGGTGACAAATTGAGCATTGTGAAAACGCATTGAGGTGGATTTTTTTGTTCATTACACAGAGAAGACTTATTACCCGGCCTGCGATTATTGACGCAAGCTGTCTCTAGTTCAACGCCACGATTTTGCAGCACAACATTTCTATTGATTGAATCAAGGGCAGAATCACGAAACAATGCGGTTCTAATAACTAACTAATGGGGAGAAACTCATGGATCTAGAAAGCCTAGAAAAACGCATTACCCGCCTAGAAGATATTGAAGCCATTAAACAATTAAAAGCACGTTACTGCGATATCTGCGATGACGACCATAATCCTGATCGAATCGCCTCTGTATTTGCGCCCGACGGCATTTGGGAGAGCCCCGACTTTGGCAAAGCCACTGGGCATGCAGAGATCGTTAAACTATTTGAAGACTTCAAAGCCATGTTTAATTTTTCCCAGCACAATTTGATGAATCCGATTATCGAGGTCAATGGCGATACAGCCACGGCTCAGTGGTACATGTTGGGTCCATGGAATTTTACCGAGGACGGTCGCAAACAGTGGTTCGCGCTTCGGTATAACGACGATTACGTGAAATTGAATGGGGAATGGGTGTACTCGCATCTGCGCGTTGTACTTCGCATGGACGAGTCGCGCGTAATGGATTAGCTTTTTATCTGCCTTTAACTGAAGCTCACTAATCGGCTCTGCTTCAAACGGTTTTGAAGTCGAGTCAGATTAACTTCAAATAAGCGCAGTTCGCTAATTAGGTTTCGCCGTGAAAAAAATTCATCTCGATGGTGACACCCTCGGGATCCTTGACAAACAATTGGCTCAGGTTGAAATCTGGAATTTCTCGCCGCTGAAACTCAATATCTAGATTGTCGAATCGATCGATGAACGCATCGATATCGGTCCCGCGAAACGCGATATGGTCCACCGGGCCAGTACCACCACTAATTTTTCGGTTTTCGCCTTCCTTGACATAACCGCCCTCGAAATCTGAATTTCCCACGTGAACGACAGCGCTTCCGTCTAGATAGAACCAAAACCCTGGGAAATCGAAATCTGGTCTTGGGCCATTTTCAAGACCAAGAATTTCCTCATAGAAATGGCGCGACTGCTCAAGGTCACCAGCATAGACGAAATAATGTTCAAGTCGGGTCAGTGGCATTTCCTCTTCCTCGAGAACGCGAAGCCAACCTCGAGTATACGGCGCATTACACGCTAAGTTAAAGGAAAATCGTTAGCTACCCGCGACGAAGCCGGTTCAAATACGCGTGGTGACATCCGCTAAGCGCTCAGACACCGTGCCGGTAAGATTCCAAAAAATTTGCGCGGCAATTTTCGGGTAACGAGATTGGATGCGCTCTAAGCTTTCCCTATTCAAGCGTAAGACGCGAACATCTGTCATGGCATCAATATTTGCCGTGCGCGTGCCGGTAAAAAGTGCGACCTCACCAAATAGCTCGCCAGGATGTATCGCGCGTAACACTCGATTACCCTCCGCACGCTCTACTTGCGCCACGACAACGCCTTCCACCACGATACAAATCTCATGACCTATTTCACCGAAGGTTAAGATGCGCTCACCCGGTGCGAAGGCTTCGATTTTGCCAAATAACGCGGCGATTCTTGCTTGGCGATTGGTAAGACCAGCGAAAAGCGGAATTTTCTTGTGGGGATCGGCGCCCAAATCAATCGCTAATACTTCCCAAAGGGTGACGAATCGCAAACCGCTACTCAGCGCCGGACTCACGACTAAATCAACGAACCACGCGATGAAAAGCGTGATCGCTGCCATTAAACCGAATTCAACTTGATTGCGGAGGTCACTCACTAGTAAAGCAAGAAAACCGGCGCACAGCGCGGCGGTAGTGAAAGTGACTGGCCGAATGACCCCGGCTATTGCTTTCTCAACACCTTCAACTTCGTTGGCTAACTTGCGTGATTCTGAGTTGAAGCGCGAAAAGTAGTGAATGCTGTCGTCAACCGCGATACCTAAAGCAACGGTGGCCACCAAGCTTGTCGCCAAGTTTAAGGTAATGCCCGTTAAACCCAATAAGCCAAAAAATATCGCAATGGGTAACAAGTTCGGAATGAGCGCAATGGCGCCCACTTTCAATGAACCGAACAAGATTGCCAGAATGATGAAAATGATTAGCAGCGCACCCGACAAGCTCAGTACTTGCCCGCGAGTAATCTCATCCATAGTCTGCGCCAAGATAACCGAACTGCCGGTCACTCGACCGCGAAGATGGGCCGGGAGTTGTTCTAATTGTTGCTCGATACGAGCAACGAGCTCGCCGAGCTCGCGCGTGCTAATCGCGCTGCTGCGAACGTGCATCAAGGTACTTTTGTACCGCGCATCGATAAATTGCCTGGCGTCTTCCCCGGCGCCTAAGGCAAGCAATTGATCAGACAAGTTATACGTAGCGGGTATCGCGTTGTCGCTACTGACCTCTGGAACGAACGTGGCGTGCAGCATTTTCATGTAGTCAACGAAAGATACGGCACCCCCGATCTCAGGTTGTTGCACCAACCAATGCTGTAGTTTGTCTAGCTCTCGGAGTTCGTCCGGATTTTTGAATACGTCTGGAATATCACTATCAATATGCACTTGAATCGGCACAGCGCCCGCAAAGAATTCGTTGACCGTGGCGAAATGCTGGTGAATCTCGGCATCTTTTGGAAAATTGTTTAGATAATCCGTACCCACCGAAATGCGACTGGCGAAAAATACTGCCAGCATCGCGGCAACAAAACTGCCGAAGAGAATCTGCTGGCGATGTTGTAAATCGAATTTCGCGATACTCGGGGCCAACAATACCAAAGTCCCCACCGACTGATTTTGGGGTTTCACATTCGCGAACAGTTTCAAACCGATTGGCACCAGCAGAATCGAGAATAACCAGCTCAATATGGTGCCAATTGCAGAGAACGCGCCGAATACCTGAATAGTTTCAATATTGCTGATAGAGAGCGAGGAAAAACCGACTGCAGTGGTGAAGGCAGTCAGCGTGAGCGGGACAAAAACTTCGCTAACGGCGTCTTTTATCGCCTGCGATTTTTCTAGGCCTAAACCAATCAACCGTTGATAATCACTAATGATATGCACGGCATAGGCAAAGCCGACTACAAAAATTACCGGTGGCATGATTATCGTAACGAAATTAAACGCATGTCCCGCACGCACAAAGAGCGCCAGCGTTACCAGCAGCGACACCAGATTGACGGTGAGCGGCAGCAACACGCCATAAAAGGATCGCTGACCAATCAAACTGATGAGGACGGTCTCGATAATCGCGAGTGGAAACACAATGCGAATATCTTTGAAGAGCGTTTCGCCGGTCTCTAAGCGCGCGATCACAGGTCCGGTAATAAAGTTTTGGATATCGCCGGCAAATTCTCGGGAAATCTCTCGAATGTCAGTGACATGCTGACTTAACTGAGCGGTGTTTAGACCGGGGGTTAAGTGGACGGCCACCAGCACCGCTCGCCCATCGGTAGAAACCAAATGTCCGGCAAACAATGGATTGGCTAGCGCCTTACTCCGTAGTGATTCTGCATCAGCTTTGCTTTCAGGAAGCTCGGCCAAAAAGTCGTCGATATTGGTGAAATCATCTTCCGCGGACACATAGGTGGCTGTTGCCAAACTGTCTACCCGATCGACGTCAGCATGTTTTTCGAGCGCCTTGGTAAATCGTTTGAAAGCTGCGAGAACCGGCGGGGTAAATAATTCGTCGCTCACCCACACGGCAACTAAGAAATCATCGCCGACGAATTTCTCACGGACTTGTCGGTAGGTATCTAGTGCCTTTCCTTTGCTGGGCAGGAGACTTTCAATCGAAGCATCAACCGCGACGTTCAGCCGTTTATTTTCAAAATCAACGACGAGCCGCGTGGCAAGAACAACAACGGTCAGCACTAACAGGCTGACTAGGGCGGGACGATCTAATGCAGCTAGTAATCCAATATTTTTCACTGCAATTCTAGGCTTTTTGCGTTTAAAACGAAGACCCTAAACGTTTGGGATGAAACATGCTGTCATCTAGACCAGCGTCTATTTCCACATCTTTGGCAACGAGTTCAGTCCGCGTATTTTTCGTGCGGTCGTGCATCGTCACCTTGTGAGGAACTTGTCGGTCATTCACTTCTTGAATGCTGTCTCTATCGACCACAAGTTCCTTCGCCACGACATCGTTTTTGTGAAAGCGGGTCAACACGGGAATACACATCGACTGATCGATGAATGTTTCAATTAAAGTGTACACCGCTTCCTCATCGCCTGGTGTGGTATGAAAAACGTAACTATTGTTGCCTTCTAGCTGCTGATCGTCTGCGCGAACCGTTGTGTTGTCTTCAGCAACGTTCTGTAAATAGGAAAATTCTTCATAGCTGAAATCCGTACCCATCATCGACGTGGCAACTTGCTTGCCTGTCACCGTTCGGGTTCTTTTCAAGTCTGGTACGTACAAAAAGAGTTTTGGCTTCTTCTCGGCTTGTTCATGCATTAACACCGCGAGGCCCGCGCGGCTGGCTGGGGCCGATAAACGAATGATTGCTTTGGACTGCCCGTCCTCGTCGCGTATCCAAAACAAGTTGCCGGCCGATTCATCAATGATCCCGGAATCATCATAAGAAACGAGCGACACGTAATGCGTTAGGGAGGATTCGGGCGCCATCTTATCGACGCATTCTTTAATTGCGGGATCGGTGTCGCTAGGCAGCTCTATCGCCTGAGTAACTGCCGATGCGGCAATTGCTAAGAGGCCTATCGCAAACATTAGTAATTGATTAGTTGCACGTTTGGACAAGTTCATAGCCCGCTCCATCGAAGATTTACCTGATCTGGGTACAGTGTATCGCAGCCACCCTT
>JBCCFA010000283.1:0-6302 GCA_039029975.1 Pseudomonadota bacterium | reverse complement strand
GAAAGGAAACTAAAAAAACAAGTAAAGCGCCTAAACATTTGAAAATAAATAACCTTTGACCAAAGGTAGACGCTACGATTATGGAAACTGCTCAAAAAAACCATAGCACCAGTGAGAAGTCCCAGCTAAAAACGCTCATTGCAAAGGGCAAAGAACAGGGCTTTTTGACCTATCACGAAGTAAACGACCACTTGCCGGACGACATTGTTGACCCGGAACAGGTGGAAGATATCATCAATATGATTAATGACATGGGGATTAAGGTCCACGAAGTGGCCCCTGATCTCGATGGCGTTATTCTGGCGGACGACGTGGATGACGAGGCAGCCGAAGAGGCGGCTGCAGCGCTTGCCGCCGTGGAAAGCGAATTCGGCCGCACGACCGACCCTGTCCGCATGTATATGCGCGAAATGGGCACCGTGGATTTGCTCACCCGCGAAGGCGAAATTGAAATCGCCAAACGCATTGAAGAGGGTTTGAGCGAAGTACTCTGCGCGCTCGCCGATTTTCCAGGTGTGGTTGATCTTTTCCTCGGTGAATACGAAAAAACTAAAACCGAAGAAGTCAAAATTAGCGACATTATTAGCGGCTTCATTGACCCCAACGATGATGAAATCGCGTCCGCCAACAGTACACCTGCTGCCGATTCAGACGACGATAGCGACGACACCCCGTCGAACAATCTTGACCCAGAAGAAGTCGCTGAGAATTTCGACGCGTTCAAGAAACTGAATAAAAAGCTTGTGGCTGCCATTAAACGTAATGGCCGTGACCACAAGCGCTCAAAAGAATTGCGCATACAGCTTCAAGAACAATTTCTAACCTTCAAGCTCGTGCCTAAGATGACGGAATTGTTAACCGTCGAAATAAAAGGTGTCGTTGCGGGCATCCGAGCACGTGAAAAGCGGATGCTGGAAATTTGCGTCAAGCAATGCAAGATGCCGCGCAAAGATTTCCTCGCTGTCTTTGTAGACGCCGAAGCGGATACCAGTTGGTTGCGCTCGGTGACTCGCCAGAAGAAACCACACGCTGCCGCGATCAAAGACGCTCAGGAAGACATCGCTGCCGTTCAAAATGAACTCGCTGAAATCGAGGAGCAGACGAGCGTTAAAATTAGCGAAATCAAAGAGATTAATCGCCGTATGTCGATTGGCGAAGCCAAAGCTCGCCGCGCTAAGAAAGAAATGGTGGAAGCGAACTTGCGGTTGGTTATCTCAATCGCCAAAAAGTACACCAACCGTGGTTTGCTTTTCCTTGATTTGATTCAGGAAGGCAACATCGGTTTGATGAAGGCAGTGGATAAATTCGAATATCGCCGAGGTTACAAGTTCTCGACCTACGCCACCTGGTGGATTCGCCAGGCGATTACGCGGTCGATTGCTGACCAGGCGCGCACCATTCGAATTCCGGTACATATGATCGAAACGATCAATAAACTCAACCGGATCTCTCGCCAAATCTTGCAAGAGAAAGGCCGCGAGCCGCTGCCGGAAGAATTGGCCGAGCGCATGGACATGCCGGAGGACAAGATTCGCAAGGTGTTGAAGATCGCGAAGGAACCCATCTCCATGGAAACACCCATTGGTGATGATGAAGATTCGCATCTTGGTGACTTCATCGAAGATCAAAATATCGAAGCACCGGTTGATTCAGCCACATTCGAAGGATTGTGTCGTTCGACCAGCGAAGTACTTGAAGGTCTAACGCCGCGAGAATCCAAAGTGTTACGTATGCGTTTTGGTATCGATATGAATACCGACCACACGCTCGAAGAAGTGGGTAAGCAATTCGACGTGACACGTGAACGCATTCGCCAGATAGAGGCAAAAGCGCTGCGCAAATTGCGTCATCCGTCTCGCTCTGAACGGCTGCGAACGTTTCTCGATTAAGCACAAAATAAAAGCAACGCAAAAAGGGCAACCCACGTTGCCCTTTTTCATTCTGCTCCTTAGAATCTCACCTTCCTTTCGCAATGCATACGTTGGGCCTGTAGCTCAGTTGGTTAGAGCAGGGGACTCATAATCCCTTGGTCGCAGGTTCGAGTCCTGCCGGGCCCACCATGTAATCAACAACTTACAACATTTTAAAAAATGCCCGTTTCCAAAAAAACGGGTTCTTTCCAAAAAAAACTTCATTTCAATGGTCTCACGACCGAATCCTTGCGCCTGTAATGCTTCTTCGTCGTGCGTGGATCGTCATGCGCTAGCAACTCCACGGCGTGCGCTTCGGATGTGTCACTACCCGTCTTTGCACGTATGTCGTGATCAGTGAATCGCTCCTTCAACACGCCCTCCTCCAACGCCTTTCGCATCTTCCGCTGCCATATCGAATTGAACCCATCGACACTATACGGTTGCCCTCTTCTCGTCCGAAACAAGCTGATGCTATAGATAGGCTTCTTTAGGTTTAATATCGCGTCAACGGCATCTCTGAGTGCATCAGTCCACTCGATCACAATCGTCTTTCGGGTCTTGCTGATATAGGCGTGGATACCGTCGTCCTGAATATCGCTGCGCTTCAGTCGGAGGATGTCGCCCTTCCTCAAGCCCGTAAGAAGTTTGAAATCTAAATACGCCGCAATCTCAGGACCAGCAAAATCCTTAAACGCATTGAATTCCTCATCAGTCACGTAACGCTCTCTAGGCTTCTCTTTGAATCGCTCAATACCCTTAACCGGATTGGTCGATACGAAACCCCAACGAATTGCTTTCTTGAACATGTGGGACAGTAGCGCTATCTCGCGATTCGCCTGCACCTGGCTATTCTTGCCTCGCTCGTCCATGTATTGGTAAACCATCTTCGGCGTCACTTGGACTGGCCTCATTCGCCCGAACGCGGCTCTCAGGTACTTAGACTGCTTAATGTTGTCCTTGTATGTGGACTCAGCCTTTAACGGCGCAATCTCCCTTAGATATCTATCAATCACTTCGCTCATGGTCTCGCAATGTCTCGCATCAGCCAGCAATCCATACTTCTGCATCGCCAACGCAAAGTTCCTACCCAGGTTATGCCACTTACCCTCATAGTCCACGAAGTAATATCCACCTGAGCGCATGTAAACGTTCTTTGGTAAGTGTTTGTCTTTCTTTCTATTGCGGCCCATTGATAGTCTCCCGTAAGGCTTGGAGGTCGATGGTTTCTTCTTGCTCGACTTTTGTTTTGTTGTTGATGCCCAATATGTCGTCTATCGCCTTTCTCGGCACAACTGGTTTGCCAGTGCGGCTCACCATGAACTTAATACCAAGGCGCGCGAGTTCCTTCCTTTGCTCGGCGCGTCGAGAATACTCGGTGATAACCTGTATCTCGTTCTCTGTTAGAAATAAGTTCTCTTGTTCCATCGTAATGGCGCTACTTTCCTTACTAATCCTTATATCAATCTCGATGCAATGATTCCAAAACTCGGCGTATTAGAAATATTTTGTTGACTGGCTTTAATCATTTGGCATTACGATCATCCATGTCGTTTCTCGGGCTTCTTCTTCCGAGATGTCGTTGAGTTCACAATATTTCCTAATGCTTTCCTTGGTGCTGCAGTCATCAGATTTGTATATCGCTCGAATGATGTTTGGCGACACGATTCCTTCCGCCGTATCTATCTCGATCTCCAAATCAACGACTTTCTGAATAAGCCTGCGGTCATCTTGCTCGTTAGAATTTTCTATCGGAGTACTTAAAAAAGTGCTCATGCGGCGTCTACCGAATTAAGGTTTGAATAGTTTGTGACACAAATCCATAGGGCTCTGTCTTTCACAATGTCTGGAATATCGTGCTCTTCACAGTAAGCATCTATATAGGGTTGACAGTCTTCGCCATGCGCCACGCTTAATGTGAAGAATTCTTCGTTGCTAGTTTGTTCTTCCAACTTCTGTATCCGTGTTTTAGTTGTCATGAATTCCTCACTTGTAATTGGAAAACGTCAACCAAAGCGCTGAATCGCGTTCAGCATCGGAGATGTTGTGATCTTTGCAATACGCATCGATAACAGGGCCAGACGGCTCGCCTTTTTCAACGTAAATCGCGAACATTTGTTTGTGCCCGCTTTGTTCCTCCAGCTTGTTTAACCTGCTTGCCACTGATTTCATTTACTTCGCGCCTCCAATGCGCTGATGCGCTTATCAAGTTCATCGAATTCAGCAATCTTGGTGGATTGGGTTATCGCTGCTAGAACGGCGTTGGCATCCTCAACACTCAACTGCGCTTCCGCCATCGCCTTTAGGACGGCTTCCGCTTTCTCGGTTGGCGTTCCTTCCATGGCCGGTAGATTCACGGTCGGGCTTGAGTTTCGATAAGCCGGTACCAGTCTTTCTACACATAACCTCATCGCCGCTGAGTCGCCATTTAAGGCCATTTCAACGGCTTTATTGATAAGGTCGTCAGCATGTGGATCGAGCAGCGAACGTAGCTGTGCACGCTTATCTGTGATGCCTTTGGGCCTTCCCTCAGGGTTGCCGCTTTGTCCTTTTTTGAATGCCATATTCTTGATGTTTGATTGATCAGTTCAGTCTTTTTAGTCCGAGTTTTTGCTTCGCGTGTTTACCGTTGATACCGTGCACCACGTGGATAATTCATCACTGCACGCACTGCTTTTACCGTTAGCTTGGGTTGTACTTTTCATCTGTGTTCGCCTCCTTGCGAATGTTATTCGTTGGCTAGGTGCGCGCCTAAAAGCCCTACTGAAGGGGTCGCCCCCCGAAGATAGGGAAGAATAGGTAACGCTGGGTTTGGCATTGGTTGGGGGAGCGGTTGTGGGTTGAGTAACCCCCCGACGAGTCGAATCGTCTCTTGCTCAGCCTGCTTCGCACCCCGGCCCTTTGTCGCGACATCAAGTAACCCTTTGGCTAGTCGACCGCCGGGCGCAATGTCCATGACGCCACCCATTAAATCTGCCACGATGTTGGCGCCTTCCGGGGCGGTATTACTTGTATTGATGGTGTGGAATCGTGGATAACGGAATAAATCTCTCGCCACATCGCGGAACTCAAACAAGTCTTTCGCTTTTTCTTCACCAAAAATTTCTTTTAACCGCGCCCTACCAATTTTCTTAATCACGCGGTCATAAGCCGCTTGGCCAAATTCACCACCCGGTCGCGCTTCTTCCACAATGAAGTTCTCGATGGTTCTTTGGACAGTTTCCCATTCACCACTTGTCATGAACTCTTTGAGGCGTTTTAAATCATCGATTTTGCCGCCAGCAATCTTGCGCGTGACTTGTGTTGGGTCAATCGTCCCATGCACCAACTGCGCGACTAACCCATTGTGTGGACCAATCGCTTTGAAGCGTCTCTTCGCCGCATTCTTCGCTTGCGTGTAGGCTTCTCTTAAGCGATTGGGCGCGTTCTTTTCGGCATCCTCCATCACGCCTAGGAGTGCATCTTTAAGCTTCCCTGCCGCTGTGCCACGCGCTGCATTCGTCGGGTTAGGTGGCATGGTCTCAGAGATCAGTTTGTCCAAGCCCATCAACTCATCCGCACTAAAAGCACGGTTTGAATTAGGGTCAACCAACTCTTGAATACGTTGCTTCACGCCACTTGAGATGTCATCTCTGAAGTCCGCAATAATCTGTGCGGTTCGATTGGCTAACGTGTCTCTTGAGAAGTCTCCTGTATTCGGCACATCGTCGTAGAACGCTCTGACTTCCGCTTGCATCGAGTCAGCTCGGGCTTTCGCCAAGCCGCGCATCGCATCACCGGCATCGACAGGATCTAAGTCCGGTTGTTTCGCCAAACCATCCATCACCCTTTCGGCTTGGGCGAGTTGGTTGTTCATCCGCTCGGCTAGAACAGCACCTTGAGGTCGTTTGGAAAGGTTCTGCTCGGCTGAAAAAACGCGTGGGTCACGAGAGGCCTGTCCTCGTGTTATCCCGGCATCCCCTTCAAACCCAACCTTCTCTGCTTTGACCTGCCTCAACGCCGCGTCGTAATCAAAGTCGATATTATTCTTGAGTGCTTCGGCGGCCTCCGTTGCCACACGCTCCGTGTAAGCTTCGCCCAACTCATCGATAGAAAGCCCTGCCCGTTCTGCGGCTTCTCCAATCCCGCGCGTAATCGTGGCTTCAAACTTGGCGTTGCCTTGTAACGCCTGTCTTGCACCATCTATTAACGATTTGCCTTTTGCAAAGACTTTCCCAACGCCTCTTGCGACGGGTTCTGCAAGGGCACCAAAGACTGCCCCGCCCGCTAATCCCATCCCCGCATTCACCAATCGTTCGTTCGTGTCATCGGCGTAAGTAATAGCGCCGGCAGCTGCACCTGTCCCGCCACCGATGGCAGCACGACCAACCAGGCCAGCGTTTTTAATCATCG
>JBCCFA010000282.1:0-6319 GCA_039029975.1 Pseudomonadota bacterium | reverse complement strand
AGTACTGGCTCACTATGTGCATTTGACTAATATGGCAAGCGAAATCGACCCTACATAGGGCTTGCTAACGGCACATAGACGGGCGCTTCCATACTATTACACAGGGCACGCGGTGATGATCGATTCGACTACAGGAAAGGTCGCTCAGCTGTTTTACTCGGTTATACTTTTATCCAGGATTAGCACTCAACGCACAGTTAAAGGTCGCGCTTTGCAATGCAGAACAGACGTTGGAACGACCGTGTGAAACCGGTGGAAGAAAATAAGTTCGGCCGGCGGGGCATTTATCTATTACCGAATTTATTCACCACCGGTGCATTGTTTGCGGGATTCTACGCCATTGTCGCCGCGATCAACGGCAAATTCGAAATAGCTGCGATATCTATTTTCATTGCTATGGTCCTCGATGGGATGGACGGCAGAATCGCGCGCTTGACCAACACACAAAGCGATTTCGGCGCGGAATACGACAGCCTTTCAGACATGGTTTCTTTTGGGCTTGCACCAGCCTTGGTCGCTTATGAGTGGCGGCTACTCGAGCTCGGGAAGATTGGCTGGTTGGCGGCCTTCTTATTTACCGCCTGCGCTGCACTGCGTTTGGCTCGATTTAACACCCAGGCTAGCAGCCAAGACAAAAGGTTCTTTCAGGGTTTGCCAAGCCCTGCTGCGGCAGCGGTGATTGCCGGCCTCGTTTGGTTCGAAAGCGAATTAACTTTGCGGGATAGTGGCATTAGCTTAGGCACCTTAGTCATCGCGACGTTCGCTTTGTCGGCTTTAATGGTCAGTAACGTTCGATACTACAGTTTCAAAGAACTCGATTTGCGCGACAAAGTGCCTTTTATCGCGGTTTTGTTCATTGTTTTCGCTTTTTTTCTGATTTCCTTAGAGCCGGCCGGCGTGTTGTGCCTGCTGTTTGTCAGTTATGCGGTTTCAGGGCCAGTGATCACCTTGTTTCAGATCAGACAGCATCGCCAAGCGCGTCGCGAACAAAAGCGAAATTCTCGGGATGCCGCTTGAATAGGTTTTTGAAATAGCCGAAACACTCAAATAAATGGCTACCGGTTCGCATTTTTTCTCGGATTATCTATGCTTGAATGATTGCGATTGGGAAATCAGAAAGGTATTATCCCCTCCGAGGCTAAGAAGTACCCATGAATTTAATCACGCCATCAGCACTGTCAACCACGCTCCGCTCCGGACGCGGCGTACTGCTATGCCTCGCAGCTCTGCTCCTGCCCTGCTAGGGCATCTACTAATTTCCGACAAATCAATCCCTTTTTTTATTTGCGAAATCGCAGAAACGCGGCAGCTCGTTGCTTAAAGAGATCCGCTTTGGAGTAAGGTCATGGACAAAGAAAAATTAATTATTTTCGACACCACTCTTCGAGATGGTGAGCAGAGCCCGGGGGCGGCAATGACGCAACCGGAAAAAATTAGGATCGCGAAGGCGCTTGAGAAGCTACGGGTCGATGTCATTGAGGCGGGGTTCCCTATCGCCAGCGTTGGCGATTTCGAAGCCGTACAAGCTATTGCCAGAACGATTAAGGACAGCACAATTTGCGGTTTGTGTCGAACGGCGCACGCGGATATCGACCGTGCTTATGAGGCGCTGAAAGAAGCGAATTCTTATCGAATTCATACCTTTATTGCGACTTCGCCGATACACATGGAAGCGAAACTAAAAATGAGCCCAGATGAGGTGCTCGACGCCGCTATTAGCGCAGTTTCCCGCGCCCGCAATTACACCGACAACGTGGAGTTTTCAACTGAAGACGGTAGCCGGTCGGATTTCGATTTCCTATGTCGGATCATTGAAGCCGTTATCAAAGCTGGTGCCAGCACGATCAATATTCCCGATACCGTGGGGTACGGTGTGCCTCACGAATACGGCGCGTTCATCGGTAAAGTGATGGAGTCAGTTCCCAATAGCGATAAAGCCGTATTCTCCGTTCATTGCCACAATGATTTGGGTTTGGCGGTAGCAAATTCCCTTTCTGCAACCAGTTTCGGCGCGCGTCAAATCGAATGCACGATAAATGGTCTAGGCGAAAGAGCGGGTAATGCGTCACTAGAAGAAATTGTCATGGCATTGAAAACTCGCGGCGACGAGTTTCCGTGCGAAACAAACATAGAAACTACTGAAATCGTCAACTGCTCTCGCTTGGTATCCACCATCACGGGCTTTCCCGTGCAACCCAATAAAGCGGTCGTTGGCGCGAACGCGTTTGCGCACGAATCCGGGATTCATCAAGACGGGGTGCTTAAGCACCGAGAAACATACGAGATCATGCGCGCTCAGGATGTGGGTTGGAATACGAACAGAATCGTGTTGGGTAAATTATCAGGAAGAAACGCGTTCCGCACGCGATTGAAAGAACTTGGCATTGAGTTTGGCCGCGAAGAAGATCTCAACGAAGCGTTCAAGCGCTTTAAAGAGCTCGCCGATCGAAAATCGCATATCTACGATGAGGATATTCAAGCTCTGGTTTCGGATACCGATTTGGCAACGGCTAACGAGCGCATCAAATTGGTGTCAACCTTAGTCCATTCTGAAACAGGCGAGACCCCGGTGGCAGCGGTTACCTTATCGGTAGACGGCGAGGAAAAAACGGCCAAGGCAAACGGCGATGGTCCAGTGGATGCAGCCTATCGCGCGATTGAAATGATCACCAATAGCGGTGTGAGATTGCAGCTATATTCAGTTAACGCGATCACCACAGGCACCGATTCGCAAGGAGAGGTGACAGTGCGGCTAGAAAGCGGCGGCCGAATTGTGAATGGGCAAGGTGCCGATACCGATATCATTGTTGCTTCCGTGAAAGCCTACCTGAATGCGTTAAATCAGATCCTTTTCCCTGTGCACAGGGAGCATCCACAGGCCAGCGCCGAAACGGCATAAAGATGCTTAACCGCACGGCGCTGCTAAACGAATTAGGCATTGACGTTTGGGTACCGCGCCGCGCGGTTGAAACTGTCGCCGAAAGCTTGCCGGCGCCAGATATTGCGCCAACCCGAGAGGAGTTGCCGACCAGTACGTCTCCCGAATGGGAGCCGCTGGCGGCCCAGGTCTCATCTTGCAAGAAATGTGCGCTCCACACCGGTCGCACGCAAACTGTCTTTGGCGAGGGTAATCGTCAAGCAAAGCTGATGATTGTCGGTGAAGCACCCGGTGCCGAAGAAGATAAGCAGGGGCGACCCTTTGTGGGTCGCGCCGGTAAATTGCTCAACAGCATGTTGTTGGCGCTCGGTTTCCAGCGCGAAGAAGTGTTCATTGCCAATATCCTGAAATGTCGCCCACCGCAAAACAGAGACCCTGCCACCGAGGAAGTAGCTGCCTGTAAAGATTATCTTCGTGGGCAGATAAGCCTTGTGGCACCAGAAGCGATTCTTGCGGTCGGTCGGATCGCGGCGCAAAATTTGCTCGATGTCGACACGCCCTTAGGTAAAATGAGGGGCAAGACCTACCATTTTTTAGATGAACGGGCTACTCGAGAGATCCCCGTGCTGGTTACCTATCATCCGGCTTACTTGCTAAGATCACCAAATGAAAAACGCAAAACTTGGGAAGATCTGCTGCAAGTGAAACGGAGCTTTAGACCTGACGCATGAGCGCGGTACTTGAAAACACCGCGCCGTTAGTTCGCCCAATGCGCGAACACGATTTGGCGCGCGTGCATACAATCGAAAGTCGCGCATATCAATTCCCTTGGTCGGTCGGCGTTTTCACTGATTGTTTGCGCGTGGGTTACAGTTGCTGGATCGTTGCAGTGGACGAGCTATTGGTTGGCTATGGCATCATGTCGGTCGCGGCGCAGGAGAGCCATATACTAAACGTGTGTATCGATCCCAATTGGCAGCGTAAGGGTTACGCCGCGACGCTGCTAGATCATATGCTCACGACGGCTAGGGAATACGAGGCGACAATCGCCTACCTGGAGGTGAGGCCGTCGAATCTAGGTGCAATTGACCTTTATGAAAAACGCGGTTTTTCGAAAGTAGGGGTACGCACTGGATATTATCCGGCCCTTGATGGCCGCGAAGATGCTCACGTGATGAGCAAGAACCTCTTGGCGCAGGAACTAGCCTAGATCAAAGTTCTTGGCTGAAACCGCCTTCGGTTGCATGGTAGGGCCTGGTTGAATAAAACCCCATTCCGAGTTAGCCTCTCGTCTGCGGCAGTGGGCGTCCAGAGGTGCGACTTCCGCTGGGCCAGTTAGCCCGCAGTATGGTCTCGAAACACCGACAAAACGATAGTGATAACAATGCGAACATCATTAACCCTTTGCATCTTCGCGGCCTTGCTGGTCGTTGCCCCTCTTCACGTTAATGCGCTCGATACAGTAGCGCTAGAGCTTGGCACTTCTGAGAGCGATGAAGATGTGAACCGTTTCGGCATTGCGCTGAAATGGGATTGGAACGTAAAGTGGCTTAGTGTCGGCGACTGGTCGCTCGGTGGTTACTGGGAAGTTGGCGCCAACTATTGGGACGGTGATGAAGGGCGAACTGGTAACGACTCTTTAGGGGATTTTCATTTAACGCCCGTTTTCCGTTATCAGCATTCCAACGAAACCGGGTTCGCGCCATTTGCAGAATTAGGATTGGGCGTACATCTGCACACAGATTCTGAAATCGGCAATAAAGATTTCGATATTCCTTTTTCCTTCGGTAGCCATTTCGGTGTTGGCGCAAAGTTTGGGGCTGGCCAGCGCTATGAGCTACTTTATCGTTTCCAACATCTCTCTAACGCAAGCCTGGGCGACGAAAACCCGGGTATTAACTTTCATGTGATCCATTTAGGTTATCGCTTTTAGTCCGCCCTGCGTTTCGCTCCCAATAATATTTCCGAACAGTTTCGAGTTAACTTGGATACCCCGCCTGCTTACGGCGGACAAGGTATTGTTATCTCCGAATATCATGCCGAACGATGGGCTCTTTGTTAAACTCGAACCATGAGCTACCCCACCATCGATCAATTTGTCGGAAAAACACCGCTAGTCAAGCTACAGCGGTTACCCGGAGACAGTTCTAACCACATATTGGTGAAGCTTGAGGGTAATAACCCGGCAGGCTCTGTGAAAGATAGGCCGGCCCTGAATATGATCATTCGCGCCGAAGAGCGCGGTGAAATTAAACCAGGTGATACGCTCATTGAAGCCACCAGCGGTAATACAGGTATTGCGCTGGCAATGGCAGCCGCTATACGCGGATACAAAATGATACTCATTATGCCTGAACATATGAGCGCTGAGCGTCGCGCCGTCATGAAAGCTTTTGGCGCCGAAATTATTCTTACCTCGGAATCTGGCAGTATGGAGGAGGCAATCGAAACTGCCCGAACACTTGAAAAGGAGGGCGAAGGTAGAATCTTGGATCAGTTTTCGAATCCCGATAATCCGAATGCGCATTACGATTCTACCGGGCCAGAGATTTGGCGCGACACCAACGGACAAATTACCCATTTCGTGAGCTCAATGGGCACCACCGGCACCATCATGGGAACCAGCCGCTTCCTCAAAGAGAAAAACTCGGATATCGAAATCGTAGGTGTTCAACCGGGCGACGGTGCAGCGATCCCGGGGATTCGGAAATGGCCTGAAGCGTATTTACCGAAAATATTTGATCGTAATCGCGTTGACCGAATCATTGAGGTAACGCAAAGCGAAGCGGAATCCATGACAATAGAACTGGGTCGCCAGGAGGGCATTTTCGCGGGAATTTCGTCCGGTGGCGCGGTATCAGCCGCGTTGAAACTGAGTGCGGAAGTCGCAAATGCGACAATTGTCGCGATAGTCTGTGATCGAGGCGATCGCTACATCTCGACGAACGTATTTCCCCAGTAAGTTGTCCAACGATGATAGCGGGAACTTTGCGTGCATTGCTCTGGAGCGATGGCGGTAAGCGCGAAATCTGATTATCTGGCGTCCCATCGGCTATCATGTCGCGAGTTCCAAATTACAGATTCGTATTTTTACTCACTGTCTGCTCATCGTTACTCGTGGCGACTAAGGCAGAGGAAGAAAGCCGTGAGATTAATCTCTCATTCACGATAAATCACTTATCATTTGACAACCAAGAACTGCAGCACGCTGAGGTCCAGTGCAGGGTTGTCAGGATGTCGAACGATCGGCTAACGTGCCCTAACGCCACGGTGGAATTCGAATCTTCTGCCCTCGGCAAACAGACCATAAAAGCCGAGGCGCAATGGCACACCAAATCGGGTTTGTTTTCTCTGCAATCAAATCAGTTTCGTTTTTTGGGCGGTCGCTTAAGGCGGCGCCGGTCGCAACAAGAAAGTATGCAGGATCTCAAAATTAATTTT
>JBCCFA010000281.1:0-6326 GCA_039029975.1 Pseudomonadota bacterium | reverse complement strand
CAGCGTTTGGACAAGAGGGTCCATTATCGCATTTGCCAGGATTTGATTATATTGCGCAAGCCTATGTCGGCGTGACAGAAATGATTGGTGAACCTGGTGAAGCGCCGTATTTTCCACTGGTTGGGATGGGCGACGTCAATACCGGGGTGCATGCCGCGGCCGCAATCGGATTCGCGCTGCTGCACCGAGAAAAAACCGGCAAGGGGCAATACTTAGATATTTCTTTGCTCGATGCCTACTATCACTGTCACGAACTGAACGTTCAACTGTGTAGCGCTACGAACGGCGAAACCGAGCCGACCCGTGCTGGTGCTCACCACTTTGCAGTCTGCCCGTTGGGTCTATTCGAGGTGGCTGGCCGCTACCTATTTATTATTACGCTTGATCCGCAGTGGCCGTCGTTATGTCGCGCCATGGGGCAAGAAAATTTAATTGAAGATTCGCGCTACCGAACCAATGTTGACCGGGTTGCTAAGCAACAAGAAGTGAATGACATTGTGCAAGCGTGGTTAAATAGCGTGGGCAATATGGATGATGTTCTTGCTAAGTTGGCCGAACATCGGGTGCCTTCCGCGCCAGTTTTAAGTATCAGTGAAACCATTAACGAACCGCATTTTCGCGAGCGCGGTACCATTCGTACGGTGACCGATCCGAAGCTTGGTGAGATCGATATGCCGGGTATGCCGCTTCGATTTTCAGATCACGAATGCAATGTCCATTTGGATGCCGCGTATCTTGGCGAGTACAACGAAGCAGTGTTGAAAGACGTGCTTGGATATTCAGATGAACATATTCAAACCTTACTTGGCGAGGGTGTCTTACACGCAGATCCTGGTACCTAAAGAGGCGGCGGTAATGTAAGCTGGCTCGATAACAATCACCTTCCAAACCCAAAAAAATTGAGCAGCCCACCATGCCTAATCTCCGAGTAGCCGTAGATATTGGCGGCACATTCACCGACATTTGTATTCTCGACGAATCCAATAATCAGCTTCGTATCAATAAAATCCCGTCGTCGAAAGATCCTATTGATGCAGCGCTTGAGGGCATTCGTGATGCGGGCGTGGACTTAAAAGAAGTGAGCTTGTTCGCGCATGGTACAACCGTTGCCACGAATGCCTTGATTGAACGTAATCTGCCGCATACCGCGATGGTCGTGACAGCGGGTTTCCGAGATGTCATTGAAATAGGAAACGCCACCAAGGAAGATTTGTGGGACGCTTACAAAGATAATCCGCCCCCTTATATTCGCCGTCGAGACCGCTTACCGATTGGGGAGCGAACCAGCGCCGCTGGTGTCGTTGAACAAACCATAGACGAGCAAGAAGCGCGGGAGCTGGCGGCCAAGTTGCGTAAGCGCCAATACCGCGCGGTAGCCATTTGTTTCATGAATTCGTTTGCAAACGGCGCAAACGAGCGGGCGCTAAAGAAAATATTTGAGGAAGAGCTGCCGGGGGTAGCCATCTCTGCCTCCTCGGAGGTATTACCTGAGATATTCGAACATGACCGATTTTCAACAGCGGCTGTCAATGCAGTTTTAAATCCAGTCGTTGGCGAATACGCCGTTCGACTCCAAGAGCGCTTGCACGAAGGCGGCTACCAGAGTGACGTACTACTCCTACACAGCGGCGGCGGCGTGATGACGCCAAAAACTATTGAGAATCAGGCGGCGCGGCTGGCTTCATCTGGCATCGCGGCCGGCGCCATTGCCAATCGCTACATTGGAGATTTGTGTGGCTACCCTAATTCCATTGGTTTCGACATGGGGGGAACATCGACCGATGTATCCCTAACGTGGGATCGTCAAATGACGACCACGCGAGATTGGCACATTGAATATGGACAACCCATTTGTTTTCCGAGTATCGACATTAAGACGATTGGTGCCGGTGGTGGGTCTATTGCTTGGATTGACGAAGCAGGTTCGCTTAGAAGCGGGCCACAATCCGCTGGTTCAATTCCCGGGCCCGCGTGCTACGGTCGCGGCGGCGAGCAGCCCACGAATACGGATGCTAACTTGATTCTGGGTCGACTTGGCGGCGGCCTCGTTGGCGGCGATTTGAACTTGGATATCGCCTTGGCAGAGCGCGCAATCGATGAATATATCGCAAAACCTTTAGGTATGACGGTTATCGAAGCCGCTGAAGCGATTATTGCGGTGGCGAATGCGAACATGGCGGATGCCATTCGCTTAGTCTCCATTATGCGCGGTTACGACCCACGTGATTTTGCGCTGGTCTCGTTTGGCGGCGCGGGTGCTCTGCACGGGGCGGCGCTCGCCAAAGATTTAGCGATTCCTGCCGTCATTGTGCCACCGCATCCTGGGGTGACTTCGGCGATGGGCTGTCTGCTAGTCGACATTCAGCATGATTTGTTAACGACCTACGTGGCTAATGCAGAGCAAGCCGATGTTGAAGATATTGAAAACGAATTCATCCAGCTCGAGGTAGAAGCGCGCGAACGATTACGCAAGGAGGGCGTCGCCGAATCGGATACGGTGCTTAAACGCTCCATCGACATGCGCTATGGCGGGCAGTGGCGCTCGCTAACTGTACCCGTTAGCGCTCCTTTCACGCATATCGATGAAGCAATAGCCGGATTTAGACAAGCCCATCAACGCGAATATAACTATCAACGTGACGGTTCGCCGATCGAGATTTTTCGCCTCAACCTCACCGCAATTGGGCTGACGCCGAAAGCCGAATTACCCAGTTTCAATAGCGATGGCGAGCTGCCGACACCGATCGAAGTGCGGTCGGTGATTTACAGCGAGACGAAAGTTGAGGCGCGTGTTTTCTGGCGCGACGACATCCCTAGCGGCGTTGAAATTACAGGGCCGGCGGTCGTGCAGCAGTTCGACTCCACCACCTGGATACCGCCGGATACTACTGCGCGCGTCGACGCATTCAAAAATTTGATCATTTCGGTTTAGCGAGAACGATTATGGATAAGCACACAACTGCCGCCAGTAGTCTCGATCCGGTCACGTTCGAAGTATTGCGCAACGCCTTCGTCAATATTGTCGACCAAATGGCCGAACAAGTTCGCCGAACTTGTTACTCCTTTGTGGTCTACAACCGCGATTTTTCTAATGCCCTGTGTGATGCGGAAGGGAATACGATTGCGCAAGGTCATCAGGACCTCGCCGCTCACGTAGGCACCTTGCATTACACCTGTAAAGCAGTATTAGAAGAATTTGGTGAAGACATTCATCCGGGGGATATTTTTCTCATTAATGACCCCTATGTCGGCGGCACCCATTTCAGTGATACGCGTGTGTTGTTACCGATATTTTTCGATAACGAATTAATTGCGTGGAGCCAAGCGAATGGGCACTGGGCCGATATGGGCGGCAGCGTGCCAGGTTCATTCGATGTGAGTGCCCGCGACATGTTCAAAGAGGGTATTCGCATTCCGCCGATTAAGATTTGGCGCAAGGGTGAATACTGCGGTGACGTGGCGAAACTCGTGGCTAAAAATACTCGCGATCCGGATGCAATTATCGGTGATATGGAAGCCCAAACCCAGGCGACGCGAATTGCCGAGCGAGAACTAATCCGTCTATGCGAAAAGTATGGTGTGAAAACCATCAAAACAGCGTTCGCCGATGTGCAAGACTACGTTGAACGGGCAGTAAGATTGCGTCTAAGCGAACTGCCAGACGGTAGCTGGGAAACGGTGGATTTTGTTGATCAAGATCCGTCTGGCGAAGAAGGTATGATTCCGATTCGCGTAAAGATGACGATTACCGGCGATTCTGTGGCATTCGATTTTGCGGGTTCCCATCCAACGATTGGGTCCATATACAACTGCGCATTCGGCGGTACGTTTGCTGCCATCGTGTCAGGCATGAAAACATTTTTCCCCGACGTGCCCTTGAACGCCGGCTTATATCGCACAGTTACAGTGAGTGCGCCATCAAATTCCATCGTAAGCGCGGAATGGCCGGTGGCCGTTTCTGGATTTGTTATGGCGTTTGAAAAGATCATGAACGCGATTTTTGAGTTGTTCTCGCAAGTCATGCCCGAACGCGCTATGGCATGCGCCTTTAATATCGAATATCTACAAACTGGTGGATACGATGCCCGTGGCGATGAGCGGCCGTATTTTATGTTTTACGATTGGTTGCCGGGTGGCTGGGGCGGTCGCAACGGGCGCGACGGCTTAAGCGTCACTGCATCTTGCTTCGGCGTGGGATTGATGATTCAACCGGTCGAAGGGCAGGAGCGCCTGTGCCCAGTGCGGACTGATAAACTCGAAATTGAAACCGATAGCGCGGGTCCCGGCGAATGGCGTGGCGGTGTTGGCCTTGAGAAAGCCGGCACGATTCTGAATGTGCAGGATTGCATCTTCTCTTATTTTTGTGACCGCGAGAGATCGGTGGTTTGGGGCATTGAAGGCGGCCTCCCGGCAAGACCGCATGGCCTGTGGATAGAATTCCCTAAAAAAGAAGAGGAGTTTTTGGGCGCAGTGTTTTCCGATCTTCCCGTGGAAGGTAGCGCACGCTTCCGTCGTGGGACGTCGGGCGGTGGTGGCTACGGTGACCCATTGAAACGGGATCCGAATCGGGTGTTGGACGACGTGGTTGACGACTATGTGTCGGTAGAGCGAGCGCGAAAAGATTATGGCGTTGTGCTGGATACCATCGACGTTGATCTGGCTGAGTATGCTATTGACTCAGCGGCGACCGATAAAGAGCGCGCCTTCATTGCTGCACACCGTCAGCAATGGTTGAATGAAGACCCCAGTATTGTGGCGAAAAAATTCAGCGACGGCGAGATAGATGGGTATGACGTGATTCGACGTCATGGCGTTATTTGTAACTGGGGCACTGGCGAATTGCTGGAGAACTCAACATCGGCTTTTCGCGACATGATGAAGAAACGATGTTTGCCACATTGGGACTGATAGGCCAACAGGTCTTTTAGTATTTCCAACCAATCTCAAACGCTGCTTTAGGGCTGATGATTGTCTGCTTCAGTGAGGAAGGCATTTTGCTTGTTTCCAAATCGATCGGAATTCGCCCGGCCATTAAAGTCGCTTTTGTTTGAGGTAGGTTTGGTTCACGATAAGGATCGGCGAAGCCCTCTGGAAACAAGGGGTAGTTGGTTGTCAGGTCATATTGATCTGACGCACCTAGGGTATGCATCATTTCGTGGGCAATGACTACGTGGTTTTGATCACGGTAGCTATCGTCCGCAAACGCATGCACCACCCCCAGAAAGCCTTTGCGCAGGCCCAGCGAATGCTGAAGATGCGGGGTTGAGGCGGGATCGTAATAAAGTACAAACACTTTAATATCCGATGGACCTTTGAAGTTGTTTTCCCACCAGCTGTACCAACGCAGGTGCAAGCTCCAAAAAATTACACTCAAACCTGTGGCCGCGTTAGGCGGTTCAGGCGGTGCGGTCTCAACAGGTTCTGACAGTTTCAGCTCGACAGGTCGTTCCACCTTCAAACTATGAATGTCCGCCTGTTTAATGAAATAGGATTCGATCGGGTGAAAATCGGTTTGTTTCAGCGTCCGAATATAGTTATCGGCAGCCTCACTGCCATCGCCATTAATCGGGTACACGGTCACCCATAGCGGCGCTTTCCATTCTGCATGACGCGCGCGCGTTGACCAGCTCGTCACGCCAATGACAAGCGCGATGTAAAGCAAAATTGAAATTCGCAGCGTTTTCCACATAGAGCTGAGTCGATATTCCTTAAGCGAAATGCGCTTGAGTTCCAAAGAGCGCTAGCCAGCGCGTATACTAGCGACAACGTTGAAAACACTAATTCAAATCGGAGAAAAAGATAGAAATGAGCGAGAAAATTGTGATGCGTGTGGGGGAATGTCTTGTTGCCGGCGGCCCTCCAGGCACCGCCGCGGAACCGGAAGTGGCCATTGGGGAAATGGATGGTCCTATGGGGGCAGCTTTCGGCACCCTACTGGGCGATCAGGCAAAAGGGCACTCCAAGGTGCTCGCAATACTGAATACGGACATGATGGTGCGCCCGCCAACGATCATGGTGTCCAAAGTCACAGTAAATAACAATCGCTACACCAATATCCTGATGGGTACGGTTCAGGGCGCCATCGCAAATGGTGTACTCGATGCGGTACGGGCCGGCGATATTCCAAAAGAAAAAGCGAACGATCTAGGTATTATCGTCTCTGTTTGGCTAAATCCTAGCGTCGCAACCGATGACAATTTAGATCATAAAATTCTCTTCGACATTCATCGCGAAGCAACCGCCAAGGCTATACATAAAGCGATGGCCAATGAGCCGAGTATCGATTGGCTATTAGAAAACCAAGACGAAATCACGCACAAGTATTT
>JBCCFA010000280.1:0-6397 GCA_039029975.1 Pseudomonadota bacterium | reverse complement strand
TTGGAATTGCCGTGGTTGGATGTCACCGCCCTCAAAATAACTCAGGAGTTAATTAGTTACAAAGCTGCGAACCAGGACAAACAAACGCTAGCCATCCGCGAACTTAACTTGTCCACTAAATCGAACACCAAAGTACAGTTAAGTTTGCGGATGGCTAGCGTTTGTTTGTCCTGGTTCGCAGCTTTGTAACTAATTAACGCCTGATTTATTTTGAGGGCGGTGACATCCAACCACGGCAATTCCAAAGCAGATGATGCGGTTCCCAGATTTTCGCCAAATTGCCAGTTGTTTAACCCGTCAGGATTTGTTGCGAGCGCGATGGTTAACGAATCGATATTAATTTTTCGAAATTCGACCTTTCCCTTAATCAGTGCCAGGAGGGCGAGATTAATGGTGATATTCTCTGAAGTTAACAACGGCGAATCACTAGGCCACGACGGGTTTTTAACTTCTACACCGGCAACATGAAGTGAGGGTATCAGCCCGGGTTTCACATCGATTTCACCGCCAAGTTCGATTTGCCAGCCCGTTATCGCGCTGATAGCTTCGGTGATTTCGGTCTTATGCGCATTCAGATCGAGATTCGCGATCAGTAAAATTAATGTAACGATAAGGGCGGCTATCGAAGTTAGTGAAATTAAAAGCCATTTCTTCATTCGGGATCCCATGTTCTCGTCAGCGAACTAACCAAGAGTTGATTATGCACTCCATATGCGCGAACCACGATACAATAAGCATATTACGATACCAATGATCAAAGGTAGTAGGCCACGGGGTCACTCGTCAGTAAGGTATTCGAAATGCAGTTAGGAAGGACCGTTGGGGACGCCCGGTTTAACGGCAAATCGAGCCTATTAGTGGAGCAAGAACACCTAAATCCACCACAGCGGCCAATAACGTCAAAGGCACCCAGATTAGAGTTATTAAACATTTGAGCATTACGATATCACCCTAATGAAGAAGATGAAGGAAACCTTATTTACGGCGTTAGTTTTACTTTTAGCACCCTTATCGTTTGCCCGCGATGACTTACCGCAGCCGGCCGAACGTGATCCCGTGCCAGTTCTGAGCGAATTCAAGGTGCTGAAATTTTTTCCAGGAAAAAACGGATTACTCGTAGGGCGTTTCAAGCTCGTCAACCAGTCTACAGAAATAATCAGCTTCCATGGACGACCGTCATCGATGATGGAAATCATCGCCTTGTCGCCAACACAGGATGTTCCCGCATACACCACTTATGTTCGCTTAAATGAGAGCGAGCCTAATAAATGGATCAAGGTACCGAGTCCACAATCGACTAAGCCGGAAAAAACGCAACTCTATGAACTCTATCCGAGTGAAGTCCGCTATTTAGATTTATCTTTACCAAACGCTAAAGATAAACCCGAAGCCGAGTTAGCCGTTCAGCTTTTAATTATGTTGGGTGATTCTAAGTATTTCATCGATTCGGATCCGTTCAAACTCAACTAGTCTCGTTAAGTAGAGCCCCTGAAAGTATTGTTCGCCGTGGTTAACAGGTAGACAAAAATACATCTGGCTTCATAGGGACCGACACTCACTCTTCGATTACGGCTATTACAGCCATATTTCCGCCATATTTCATCTTGAAATAACCATGCTGCTTGCAAAAAACTGACGCACTTTCGCTTCACAATGGGTCGCAAAGAAACAAACTTTGGAGACTCCTCAATGAGCACTCGATATTTGCTTGTTACTCAATTTGTCGGTCTGTGGTTGGCCACCTTTATGCTGAGTATGGCCGCCATTGCGGGAGATCAAGAACCGGTTGAAGCGAGTTGCGAACGAACTGAATGCGGACTCACTCTGCACAGTGCGAATGGCAACGTCCAAGATGCACCTACTCTAGATACCGTAGTCGAAATAAACGTCAGTGGTGTTGCCGTTCATACGATGGTTAAACAGCAGTTTGCCAACCCAACTGACGAATGGGTGGAGGGCATCTATAGTTTTCCGCTTCCGGTTGGCGCGGCAGTTAACGAACTAAAAATGAGAATTGGCGAGCGCGTTATCGTCGGGGAAATTCACGAAAAGGCAGAGGCCGAGAAACGCTATCAAAAAGCGAAAGCTTCAGGCCGCAAGGCTAGCTTAGTTAAATCACATCGGCCAAACCTTTTTACAACCAAAGTGGCAAATCTCGGTCCTCGCGAGAAAATCTCAATAGAAATCGCTTACTTTCAGGAATTACCAATAAGTGCCTCGGTTCAATCGCTTCGATTTCCGATGGTGGTCGGGCCACGGTATTCGCCACCGGTAGGAACGACGGAGTTCGCACCGCAGAATCATATCTCAACTTCGACCTTGCGAGATTCGCCCAAGATTCCCACAGTAGTTGGGGACCCTAATCACAATTCAATTAGTATCGACGTAAACATAAGTATTGGGGCACCCTTGGCTGTATTGGATAGCCTTTATCATGAGATTGATACTACTCGGGATGATTTGAATTACAGAATCAGATTAACCGAGGGTGTTACAACAGCGAATCGAGATTTTGTATTGGAGTTCGCACCAGAATTACCTGAAGCGCCAAAAATGGCTGTCTTAACAGAGCAGCGCGACGGTTATAAGTATGGGTTAGTCATGTTAATGCCGCCATTAGCTGAGCAGGCAATCGCTCTTCCTAGAGAAGTAACTTATATTCTCGATCGATCTGGGTCCATGAGCGGTACCTCCATAGACCAGGCGAAGGCAGCCCTGGGTTACGCACTGGGAGAACTCCATGCGCATGATCGTTTCAATCTAATTTATTTTAATTCTGACCACCATGCCCTTTTTGACGAACCGGTTGCAGCGTCACCTGAAAATATCAGACTCGCCCGTTCGCAAACCAATAAAATTGCGGCTACTGGAGGCACTGAGATGCTTGGCGCGCTAATGCGTGCCTTGGAGGCACCCACGTCTTCGCAGCATCTGCGTCAAGTAATTTTCATCACCGATGGTAATGTGAGTAATGAGGATCAGCTGTTCAACTATATTGAAAAAAGCTTAAGCAATAGGCATTTATTTACAATTGGGATCGGTTCAGCGCCCAATCATCATTTTTTAAAGGGCGCTGCGCAAGCCGGCCGCGGCTTTCATACTGCCATTGGCGATCTTCGAGAAGTAGAAAGTCGCATGACGGTTCTGCTGAGAAGGTTGAATACGCCAGTCCTTGGTGACATTCAAATGGATTTTTTGGCTCCGGGCGAAGTTGGAACGAGTTTCAAAAATACAGAGGTAGAATATTGGCCGCGAACGCTGCCTGATTTATACGCCGGAGAAACGGTTGCGTTTGCCTTTCGAACTAAGCAAAAGCAACTGAGTGTAGCTGTCTCTGGAAAATTACCCGACAAACATTGGCATACCACTTTGGAATTAGTCGGCGGGCAGCAGCGGCGAGGGTTGGCGGAACTCTGGGCCCATCGCAAGATTGGTGCGCTAATGATCAACTACCGACGTAACGAACCCTATAGCGAAGAACGCAGCCAAGTTCGGGCAGACATTGTCGAAACTGCAATCGAAAATCACCTAGTGAGCAAATTCACTAGCCTGGTTGCCGTAGATAAAACCCCAAGCAATCCGGAATTAGTGTCCAACAAAGTAAAACATGTTCCTCGTTCTCTGCCGCACGGTTGGCGCGCGAATCCGCAGATATCATCACTACCTAGAACCGGGACGGACGCGAAGCTGAGACTGTTTGGCGGTTTATGCCTGGTGTTAATTGCTGTCGCAATTGCTAGTCGTCAGGATAGCGCGCGATGACGGCGCACTTAAAGAAGTTTTGTCGCCAACGGTTACTAATAGCATTAGCTTTGGTTTGTGCTGGTAGCTACAACGCTTTTGGCGGCGCCTACATGTTAGCGAAAGCCAATTTTGCGCAATACTTATTGGAACATAGTTGGCAAAAAGCGCGTCATTTAAATCACTCAAGTGCTGAGAAACCTTGGCCGTGGGCAGATACCGAGCCGGTCGCTAAGTTGGCTATTTCTCGGTTAGGGTGGTCCGCCTTGGTGCTAAAAGGCACTACCGGAGAAGCGCTTGCGTTTGGTCCGGGCCATCTCACCAGTTCGGCTCACCCAGGGAATCAGGGTAATAGCGTGATAGCAGGCCATCGAGATTCTCACTTCAATGTATTGAAATCAGTGCAAGTTGGAGAATACTTATCTGTGGAAAGACTGCTCGGTGGCACTGTTAGGTTCCGAGTTAGCGAAATTAAGGTAGTGGACGAGCGGGACGTATCGGTTGTTGCCGATCAGGGATTCACTCAACTAACCTTAGTTACCTGCTATCCGGTCGAGTCACTATCGGCCGGTGGTAGCCAACGCCTTGTGATCGTTGCCAACCTAATTAAACAGGAAAAACCTAAGTACATTTGAACCCTCGCGTGTTTCATCCGTAAGTTGATACAAGCTTAATCATGATTGCTATTTTATCCATGATTGGAAATTTTCAATAATATAGCCGGGGATTGCTAACTTGGCCGGTGGAAAAAACAATGAGTGAGAACTTGAACGGTAATTTGTCCGTTCGCGCCTTCGTTAGTACTTCGAAGATGGATTGGACAGCGAGTCCGTCTGGAACCGTGAGGAGGAAACGCGTGCACCGGGTCGGTCCACTTGAAGCCGGACAGGTTACCTCCGTTGTTCGTTACGAGAAAAATGCAACATTCCCGGGGCACGAACATCCTGATGGAGAGGAAATACTGGTCTTAGATGGCGTGTTTTCTGATGAGCACGGCGATTGGCCTGCCGGTAGTTATTTACTCAATCCCGAGGGAGTCAGCCACGCGCCATACTCTCAAACGGGTTGCACACTTTTTGTAAAGTTACGGCAATACCCTGGCGCACAAAGACAACATCTCGCGCTTAATACTCATGAAATGCCTTGGGTAACGGAATCGCGGGTTGGGACAAATAGGAAGTTACTGTACTCGCAAGATGCTTTCGAGGACGCTACCGAGCTCCAACAGTGGCCAAGAGGATTATCATTGGTCGAGCAGGAATACCCGAAAGGTGTCGAAATATATGTCATAAAAGGTAATTTCGAAGATGAGTACGGGAAGTATATCGCTGGCGATTGGTTGCGTTTGCCGAAAGCATTTTGCCATAGTCCAAATTCCGAGAGCGGTTGTCTCCTATACATTAAGCACGGCGGATTTAAATATTTGGCTACAAGTTAAAAAAATACGCAATGAAAGAAATCAAGATCAAAGGCGATACCGTCGAATTATTTAAAATACTTAAATTCGAAGCCATCGCATCGAGCGGAGGAGAGGCGAAAGCGTTAATTTCCGCAGGCGAAGTGCACGTTAATGGTGAAAAAGTGCTAGCTAAGCGGCGGAAAATTGTTGCTGGTGACGAGATCGAAGTGTTTGGCGAACGTTTTCGAGTTGAACGAGCAGCTGAAAGAAAAATATGATTATCGGTGTTCGATTCTTCTTACTTTCTCGTTACAGGGCAAACGATAAAACTGACGTAACTCGGTCAAAAAATCAATCTGCTGGTGTTGGTTGGGGTATTGGGACTTTAACGACCGACAGTACTTACCCGCATAATGGTTGGCCTCACGATAGCGCCTGGCGACTTCGGGAGATAATTCGTTTCTGTACGAAATAGAATCGAACAGATAGCCGTAGAGATCTTTCGGAATGTGACCTTCCCGCCTATCGGCTAAAGCCACAGAAGCCATTACGTACTTATCCACTTCGGCTTGAAGTTCCAGTTCAAATAATGTCACAGATTTATCGCGTTCTGCGTTCCAAATTAAATATTGGAAATGACTCACCCCCTCTAGAGCGAGCAAATATTCCTTAACGTCAGTGAACTTCCATTGGTCCGACGCGACGCTTTCGTTTAACGAATCGACGATACCTTGATCGAGATACAGAGAGATATTTATACCGTCATCAGTTTCAAGTAGATACAAAGTTTCGGCAGTTTTTACCGAAGATATTTGTTGTCGCAAGCCGAGTGCAGCTAAATCCGTAATTAGAAAATCCTCGATAGAAAAATTAACTGGCGTTTCATACAAACGCGCAATGTTGTTTTGAATCGAAGTAAGGTTGGCGTAAATCGACATGCAGTTTAGTGATGCCGAGTAGATAGATTGTTGCGGGCAGGCAAAATGCCGTTCCGCTTAAGTTTTTTAATCAGTCGTGGACTGCCAGTGCGAAGCCAAACTTCGTAGTCGCGGAGGAAATCGGTATTACTAGATAGCGCGGAATTTTCAGAAATTTCGCCCAATATATCGACAAACGTTGCAAACCCGGAAGCCAGCTCAGCAAATACACTTAAATTAACCGCATCGTGTAACTGCGCGTAAGCTGCGCCTCCCATCGCAATATAGTAATCAACATCCATGACTTGTCGATTTAAACTGCTTGCATTCCTCAGGTCAC
>JBCCFA010000279.1:0-6481 GCA_039029975.1 Pseudomonadota bacterium | reverse complement strand
TTAGAGCAGGGGACTCATAATCCCTTGGTCGTAGGTTCGAGTCCTACCGGGCCCACCATAATCGAAAGGTACTGTCCGGCCTTGTAGGCAAGGCTAACGGCCCATTGTTCACCGCGCCCCTAGGACAATTTATGGGGCTGCGCGAACCGAAATGGGTTAAGACTCTCAATCAAGATCGATAAAGTGGTATCCAATGCGCAATGGCAAGACCACCAAATCCGCCGGTGATTTATTCGCCGATTAGCAAGACTTCGTCACCCACTTTGACGCTACCCGGTTCAACTATCTCCGTATACGTTGCAAACCCTGGCGTCGAATAGTCCGGCATCATTCCATCCGGCAGCTGCACCTTTTCCCGGTATTTAATTAGACTTTTCATCACCGCTTGATCGGTTTTACCGGTCTTTGGGTTGTAGCCTGTGATTTGACATCGCGGCACTGGCGTCCTAACGCGTAACGTGGACGTGCCTACTTTGAGCAGCCTGCCATCCCAGCCATCTTCTTCATGTTCGATGTCGTTATCGATAACGAAGCCAGCACGAAAACGCACAGGGTCAACACTTTCGCCAAGTTCCCGCTCCAAGCGGCGCATGGAAGCGGTAGTGACAAACGTAATTGGAAAGACATCAATACCAGCTTGTTTTGTTAAACAACGCACTAAGCGAATGGAGCGCCCAGCATATTCTGACAAGACATCTGTCCAGGGGCCTCCGACCACCGCAACCTCAATATCGCGAAGGCCAACATGGTTGATCTTCATCGTGTTCGATTCATGTTGGGAGGGACCAACGATTTGCTGGCCGTCGGGTAGCGTCAGTTCAAGCGAGTTGGCGTCGTGATCGTAATTAAATCGCAGCGGCATGAACTGACTATGTTCGGTTGATCCAATAAATTCGTTACTTTGTTCGATTAAAGCAAAGGAGCGGTCAAAGCGTATGCCATCTGCTTCGATCTCGGCGGCGTCAACAGTTAAAAACTGGGTGGCTTTGACGAAAACTTGACCGATTTGGGTAACCTGCATCGCAGTTCTCCTATTAATTTGAACGTATTGTTGGGGTTCTGGACCGCAGTGTAACTGTCCCAGGCAAACCTGGCGAGCAGCTGCACTTCACTTAACATTGCATTAAGATCGATCTATGGCGAATCTGCGAGATAAAGCGGCGATAACTGGCGTGGGCGAAACGGCATACACCCGGGTAACCGATCGTAGCCAACTCGCACTCACCCTTGAAGCATCTCTCGCCGCTATTCGCGACGCTGGACTCGACCCCAAAGAGATTGATGGGGTGATTCCCTACGGTGCCGGCGGTATTGTGGCTGAGGATTTCATCACGAATTTTGGGCTCACTAACCTAAGATACTCGGCACAAACACCGATGGGGGGTGCATCACCGGTTGCCGCTTTGCAAACGGCAACCATGGCGGTTGCAAGCGGCGTCGCGAATCATGTGTTAATTGCATTAGGGCGCGGTAGTCTCGTCGGCGGACGCATCGTCGATCGGCTGCAACAAATGCCACAAATGAAAGTGGTGGGCGAATTTGAAATGCCATTTGGCACTAACGCGCCTGCGCAATTTTATGCGCATATGGCTCGACGTCATATGGAAATCTACGGCACAACAAGCGAACAACTTGCCGAAGTGGCGATGACTTGCCGCGCAAATGCTGAGCTTAATGAACGTGCGATGATGCGCAAACCGATGACGCTTGCCGAGCATCAACAATCACGCATGATTGCCGATCCGTTGCGACTTTTCGACTGTTGCTTAGAAAGTGTGGGTGCTGCGGCGGTTGTGGTCAGCGCCGCCGATCGCGCTCGAGATTGCGCACATCGACCAATTTACATTGCCGGCGTCGCCGAAGGGCATCCTGATTCACCGAGCGCGATCACCCAACGTGCGGCTATGACAACCTTGGGTATCGCGCGTGCCGCACCTATCGCCTTTTCGATGGCCGACGTAACACATGCCGATATTGACGTCGCGGAAATTTACGACTGCTTCACCTATATCGTGCTGTGCCAGTTAGAAGATATGGGATTTTGTAAAAAAGGTGAAGGCGGCGCATTCGTGTCTAACGGGCGCCTGCGTCGAGACGGTGAGTTGCCAATTAACACGCACGGCGGATTACTGTCTGAAGCGCATATTGCCGGCATGAACCACATTGTTGAGTTAACGCGGCAATTACGGGGCGATTGTGCCGAACGCCAAATTGCCGATGCGGAAGTGGGTTTAGTGACTGGTTATGGTGATCTTGGAGACGGATCAATCGCGATTATGCACCGATGAATGTGCCAAACGATCAGCTACCCAGCAAACCGCGACCCACCGAATCGCCGGAGACAGCAATGTTTTGGCAGGCACTGCGCGAACATCGGGTGGTGGCACAACGCTGTACCGCTTGCGGAAAGCTGCGGCTTTACCCGCGGCCGATGTGCGACAACTGCTACGCTTTTGCGCATGATTGGGTCTCGCTTACAGGCGAAGGGGAAATAATCAGTTGGTCGATAAGCCATCATGCTTTTAACCCGGCATTCAAGCGTGATGTGCCCTATCTCACAGTGACGGTAGAAATGGATGAAGGCGTTAGGCTCCATGCTCCCATGCCGGGGGTGGGCACCGAGCAAATCGCTGTGGGCAGACGGGTTGTGGCCGACTTTGAGGACGTTGACGAGTCGTATACCAGACTCTTTTTCAAGTTGGCCCAGGTACCTGATAAGACATGAGTGAATTATTAACTGACGAGATTCGCGCGTGGATTGGGCGCCAAGCGCCAACAGTGACTTTCGATGTTTCTCGTCGCGACATTGTTAAATATTCCATCGCCACCGAACAGCTTCAAGAAAGATACTTAAAGGGCGATGAAGCACCGCCCATGTTTCTCTTTGGCGCTGAGAGACCTTTAACCGCCATCGAAAACTTAGGCGTTGATGGTCTTCGAAACGATGAACTGTTACCCGAGTTACCGCTGAAACGCGTCATGGCAGGCGGCGTTAAGAAACGCTATTTTGGAAAAATTAGACCTGGCGATAAGTTACAGATCACGCGAACTCTAACCAATATTGTCGAAAAATCGGGTAGCAGCGGCCCACTCATTTTTGTGGAGTATGAAATTAACGTGCATAACCAAGATGGCCAGCGCGTGTTACATGAAACCCAGAGTCGAATCTGCAGGTAATCGATGCCGTTATTAGCTGAAATAAAAGTAGGAGATAAGCTGCCTGAGCGGGAACATCTTGCGACTAATGTCTCCTTGTTCCTATACAACGCGGCGATTTGGAATCCACATAGAATCCACTACGACGAAATCTACACGAAGGATGTTGAACATCATCCGGGCATTATCATTGATGGCCCGCTACAAGGCGATTGGCTAGCGCAAGTAGTGTCTAACTGGATAGGCGGCGACGGCGAGCTTATTGAATTCGAATATAGTAATCGACGCTTTTCGATCATTGGCGATCGGCTGCTATCGGGCGGCACAGTGACCGCGATAGATGGCACTGAAGTAACGCTCGAACTATTCATTCGAAATTCGCAGGGAGAGATAACCACACCTGGCAACGCGAAGGTATCGTTTGCGTGAAATGCTCGGTGGCCGAGCAAGCCAATAGGAATACTACGCACCTGAAGAGAGAAACAAGACTCCTTCGTTACCGCCACAAAGCCAAAATTACCGTCATTCCTAACAGAAGCGTACCGTTTTCAACTGATTACCTATTAGTGTGCCTTAATCCAAGATATCAACAAATCCTGGAAGCGCACGAACCCGACCTACCCACGCCGCCACGGAAGGGTAAGGGTCGAGACTAATTTCACCATCGCCACATTGTGAAATTGCCGGGAAAGCCGCGACGTCGGCGATAGTCGGCCTATCAAGCGCTATCCATTGGCGGTCCGACAGACGTCCCTCGTAGAGTGTTAGTGCTGTTTTACTTCGCTCATCAACTTTGTTTTCGTTCACGCAGAACATGATTGCTAGCTCGTGTTTCGCGAGCCGGGCATCATAAGGACCCAGCCGAAGTTCATAGGCAGCCGCGGAAAGCCATTCATTAACGAGCGCTTCTTCTTCAATGCCATTAGGCATCCATGCGTCACCATCGTACTTTCTCGCAATCCAAACCATAATGGCCTGCGAATCGCGAATTACGTTGCCTTCGTCTACCAAGATAGGGATCTGACCAAACGGATTGATTGCGAGAAAATCATCGGTCTTGTGCTCGCCTTGGAACAAATCTACCATTTCTTTTTCGTAGTCCACGCCCAATAACGACAGCAATAGACGAACCTTGTAGCAGTTTAGTGACAGTGGCAGGTCGTAGAGTTTTAGCATTTCGGGTACCAGTATCGCGATTCAACACGCGGCCAGGATACACTGGGAAATTTGCGAGCAACAAACTATTAGAAGCTTACCGCCGAGTGAACAAGAGAAGACGTCACGAATTATGCAAAAAACTATCCTTATAACCGGATCCACCGATGGCATCGGATTAGAAGCCGCCCGAACACTGGTAGCCGAAGGGCACCATGTACTGCTACATGGGCGGAACCACGCAAAATTACAAGACGCGCATAACGCACTCAGCTCGACAGCAGGAAACGGACAAGTAGATGCCGTGTTGGCTGATTTATCGGTAATGAAAGAGGTTGATGGACTCGCCGATGCGGTCGCGCAAAAGTACGAAAAAATTAACGTCTTGATCAACAACGCGGGCGTTTACGACCCACCACAACCGCTAACGCAAGATGGTCTGGACGCGCGTTTTGCCGTGAACACGATTGCGCCGTATCTGCTCACGCAAAGACTTTCACCCATGCTTGGACCCTCGGGACGCGTAATAAACATCTCCTCGGCCGCACAGTCTCCTGTCGATTTAGAAGCGCTAGCCAAACACACTGCACTATCAGACATGGAAGCGTATTCGCAAAGTAAGTTGGCCTTGATGATGTGGTCACGTCACATAGCGCTCCAATCGACGGATACTGGACCGATGATCGTGTCTGTCAATCCCGGATCTATGCTGGGCACTAAAATGGTGAAAGATGCATTTGGTGTTGCCGGGAACGATATTCAAATCGGCGCGGACATTCTTTGTCGAGCGGCTACCTCAGACGAATTTGCCGAGAAATCCGGACAGTATTTTGATAACGATGCACAACGTTTTGCTGATCCTCATCCCGATGGGCTAGACTCGACGAAAAACGGTAAGGTCGTGGCAGTTATTTCAGAGGTTTTGGCTCGGCTATCGTAGCGCTTTGCGTTGCTGAAATGTCAACGCACTAAGCTAAGCTCAAATAGATTATTGTTTAACCACGTTTACTGCCGGCACTAGCCTTACGGTCTTTAACGCGAAGTGCGTTAATCAATATCCATAGGGCTTTTCACAGCGTTCGCCCCCTTTCGCATGACATGCGTATATATTTGCGTTGTGCGGATATCTTTGTGCCCCATTAGTTCTTGAACCGTACGAATGTCATACCCGTTTTCAAGTAAATGCGTAGCAAAAGAATGGCGAAAAGTATGCCACGAGGCTTGCTTATTTAAGCCACATTTGACTATCGATTTTTTTACTGCTCTTTGCACCGTTTGCACACCTATATGGTGGCGGCGTTCTTTATTTGATCGCGGATCTATTGAGCGCATTCTTGCCGGAAAAACGTATTGCCAGGCGAGTTCGCGATTAGCCGTGGGATATTTACGTTCTAAAGCATAGGGAAGGTAAACCTCGCCAAACCCGGCCTCAACGTCTTGCCCGTGTAATAACCTAACTTTTTCTATTTGCGCACGCAGGTTCAGGATAGTTGATTCCGGCAACAGCGTAACCCGATCTTTATTGCCTTTACCTTCTCTTACAACGATTTGCGCGTAATCGAAGTGAATATCCTTAACCCGCAATCGGATGCACTCAGTCACACGAAGGCCGGCACCATACATAAGCGATGCGGGCAGTTGATGATCGATTGGCAATGCAGAAATGATCTGGCGCGCTTCGTTTGGTGTGAACACCGTAGGCAGTCGACTTGGACGGCTCGCTCGAGAGACGTTCTGAATTGCCGGTAGATCGACTTCCAAGACCTTCTGATACAGGAATAGAATGGCGGAAAACGCCTGGTTCTGAGTAGAAGCTGATACTTTCCGTTCTACAGCCAGATAGGACAAAAACGACTCAATTTCGGCCGCCCCCAACTCATTTGGATGACGTTTGTTGTGAAACCTAATATAGTAATTCACCCAATACAGATAGGACTGCTCAGTGCGGATGCTGTAGTGCAGTAAACGGATTTTGTTACGGACAGACTCTAATAGCGGCGATTTTGTGCGCATGAAACACTTTCCTTGTGTTAGACATGGTTTGCAGAAGCCGACGTGTTATAACACGCCACCCCAGACGGTTCAAAAACTTACAGCTATCGCCATGAGCACTATACGTCACATCGACGTGTTTAAACGCGTCAATATGACGTCTACTAATAGTTAAAAG
>JBCCFA010000278.1:0-6485 GCA_039029975.1 Pseudomonadota bacterium | reverse complement strand
CCGCCACCAATACTGCGCGCGATTACTATGGCGACACTAGTGCTTGGTACGGCCGCCAAAAAAGCCATTACAAAAAAAAGCGCGATAACGCTTAACACTGTCATGGCGATTCTAGCTTGTCGCCAAATACGCGCGAAACGAGTGAGGTATCTAAATACTCGCGCATTTCAGCGATCTTGCCATCTCTCACCGTCACCACGTAACAATAGATGTTGTTATAGGTGCCACCACTCTTTACCTCGGACTCTCCGGTCGCTTCGACGACAACCGTGTCACCTTCGGCAATGATTTTGTTCAGGTTCAAGCGCAAACCATCGACGAGTTGTCCCGCCAAAGGTTCGAATAAATTTGTCAAAATATCTTCTTTGCCTACGAAGGTTGTGGCGAACCTGTGGTTGCCGAAGAAGGTCCATTTCACGTCATCGGTTAGACGATCCATGAAGCCATCGAGATTGCCGGCCGAAACGGATTCATAGGCGGTACGAACAAGGGCTTTGTTATCTTCTAGACTCATAATTTACTCCGTAGTTGCACATTGGCGATTACATGAATATGAACGATTTTAAAGGATGCGGAAACTGTTGAAAAAGGCTACAAGGTGTCCGGCCTCGGTAGGATCAGTCATAAATAGCCACGGACCCCCCAATATCTGCCAATTTGCTAAAATTAAAGATGTTACAAGTAGTTACTGAAAGGTGCGCGTGGTGAAAAACAGCCTCGGACTTCGACTTTTGGATGAGTTATTAAACCTGTTAGACGAAGGTAAGGACGCCGACGCCGGCAGAATTGTAAAGAATCCCACCCAAAGTTATACCGATGAACAGCGGGCAACCCGTGAGTGGCAGTTGTTCTTCCGCGAGTACCCTCAGCTCATTGGCCTCTCTGGTGATATACCGAACCCGGGCGATTACATTATCAATAATGACCTCGGCGTCTCTGTCATCGCGCTTCGGGATAAGCAAAAAAAATTTCGCGTGTTTTTAAATGCTTGCAGACATCGGGGCGCGCAACTGTGCGAAAAAGAAAGAGGTAAGCGAAATTCATTCTCATGCCCATTTCACGGCTGGACCTATGATTCTTCTGGGCGTTTAATCGGGGTGCCGGAAGATCAAAATTTTGGATTGGCAGATCGAGCCAGCTTCGGATTGGTTGAGTTGCCGAGTGAAGAACGCTATGGCTTATTGTGGATGCACCCGCAACGCGAAGGCGCACTAAGTGTTGAAGATATTTTGGGTCCTCTAGCTGAGGACTTTGAAAGCTGGGACCTCAGCCAACATATGCACGCTGGCGAAAATATTATTAAGAAGAACATGAACTGGAAACTCGCCAATGACACTTTCGGAGAGAATTATCACTTCAAACGTTTGCATAAGAACACCTTAAACAACATCGCGATCGGTGACGCGCATGTGTTTGAAACCTTCGGTCGAAATTCCCGCTTGGTGTTCGCTTCGCGAGGGATTCATAAACTAAAAGATAAACCGCGGGCAAGATGGCGCATTGATGCGGCCACCACGATATTGTATTTCTTATTTCCTAATATTCAGATGACTGTGTCTAACCGGCAGGTCGCTATGTTTCGTATTTACCCTGACGGACCTACGGCGCAACGTTCCGTGATTAAGGTTGGGCATTATTTTAGCGCCGAAGCGCTAGATCTAATTGATAATTCGTCGAAAACCGTCATTGGCGATCACAATGTATATGACGCTACTGCACGAGACGGTAATGCCATTGTATCTCCCGAGGCGACAATGGAAGTCATCAATAGTACGGCGGAAAACGAGGACTTTAAGATGGCGGAAATGGCGCACCGTTCGGCTGAAAGCGGACTGCTCGATCAAATCATCTTCGGTCGCAATGAACCGGCCTTGCATCATTTCCATAACACATACAACGAAGCCCTGGGTCTCGCGCCGTTAGAAGAACTTCATTAGCGCCGACGCGGCGTCCACAAATTGCGTTGCTGCTCAGTGATACGACAGTGAAACCTTCGACAGTGCAGGGGCAGAATAACAGGGTCGATACACAAACGCTGGGGAATGGAGAATGAAAAAAATTAAACGCGGTAAGGTGCAACGCTATGCCTTCGATAATCGAGACAAACCCTGCCTCAAGGTGAAAGTCGGCGAAGTTTTCCAGGTTGAAACGGACGACGCCTTATCGGGCATGATTGATGATGACACTGATGATCCCTTTGTTCATGGATTCGAAGATGGTCATTTCGACAAACTAGCGGCGGCGACTCCCGGGCTTTTCAATCCGGTAGTTGGACCGATTTACGTTGAAGGGTGTGAGCCCGGGGACGTGTTGGCGGTGCATATAGACTGGATCGACCCGTGGCGCTATGGCTTTTCAGGGGTGCTGCCAAAAATGGGCCCGCTGGGCGATTCGTTAAAGTATAAAAAGTGCAGCGATGGTTATGCGCATGTGATTGAACATTTGCCAGGTCCAAGCGGCCACACCCGAGATGGAACTGGCAAATATTCCGAATCTTTAAGCTGGCCGTTGGAGCCCTTTATTGGCACTTTGGCAACCGCGCCGGAACGCGAGGTCTTCACCTCGGTCTTAGGGCAGGGGCCTTTCGGTGGCAATATCGATTGCCGAGATATTCGTGGCGGCCATACGATTTATCTGAATGCCTATAATCGTGGCGGCTTGCTCTACATTGGCGATGTACACGGGGGGCAAGGCGATACCGAGTTCACCGGCATCGCCGATGAAACGCGCGCGACGGTTCAACTGTCTTGCACGGTGGTAAAGAATAAGCGCTTACCTTGCGTGCGAATCGAAAAACCCGACAGCATTGTCGCGGTAGGTATTAACCTGCCGATGGAACATGCTGTTTATGACGCGGCTGCTAACTTAATGGCGTGGCTGGAAGAAGATTATGATGTGCCGCCACGCGATCTCTATGTCCGCATGTCTTGCGATCCGGCTTTTCGTATTCGCACTTATCAGTTGGTTCGGATATCTACGCTGCAACATGTGGCAGGCGCCGAGTATCCCAAAGAACGGCTATTTAATGCCGTAAAGAAAAACAGCGAAGTTAATCGTAAAAAGCGGCCCAAAAAAAGCAAAGGCAAGAAAAAGAAACGAGATAAATCTTAGATCACGCAAAAGGGCATGACGCAGTTGCGCGATCTATGATCGGATCAGCGAGTAGATAGTGTGTACGGTTCTGTCAGCTCTCTGTCATGGCGGCAATAACTAGGGTAGCCAAAACGCCCACGCGTTCAAAGTGATAACTATCTTCCATTAATCCTGTTGATAGAAAAGAAAAACTGAGTTCCCGCGCTGGGTCCACGGTAAATCCGGTTGAGCCGGCGCCAAAGCCGCCAAATGTTCTCGGCGAATTCATCACGCTAAACAAACCGGGCAGGTTGCCATGACCGCGCATAAAAAATCCGCAGCCAATGCTTGCTGGATATTCAATCCAGTTTCGCGTGCCGCACCACATATCAAATAAGATGTTACGTTTGTCACCAGTATGGTTAGAGGTGCAAAAGTCGATCATTCCGGGCGATAAGATGCGCGAGCCGTCCAATTCGCCGCCACGGCGCAACATTTCGGCAAATCGATGCACATTGTTTACCGTTGAAACGCAACCACCACCGGGTATTTCAGCGCCAGGCATGGCGAGTACGGCACCCAGGCCCTCAACCGCTTCAGGCGGTAGCAGCGCGGGAATATCTTTATAGGAAACCTTCACCGGGCAAAAGCGCTCTTTCAAATCGTCTCTTAAACCTAAACTTGTGTCAGACATGCCGAGCGGGGTGAATAGCTCTTCGTTCAGCATATTTGCATAGCTGCGTCCGCGTCCATCGGCGCGCAGGCACATTGCAGCGATGATGGAGTGACCGAGTAATATGGAGTAGTTCACCCGTTCGCCCGGTTGGGACTCCAAGGGTAGCCCGCAAGCGTAGTCAACTAATGACTCAACATTTGTTAGTACTTCAGGACTCACTGGCGGAATTGCAGACATGATGCCGCTCGTTTGTGTGAGCAGATGATAGAGGTTCACCTTTTCTTTCCCCAAAGTCGCAAATTCGGGAATTAGCTCCGCAACAGGAGCATGCAGTTTTAGTAAACCGCGCTCTACTAAGGACAGCGCGAGCACATTCGTAAATTGCTTCGCAACCGACATAGTGGCGAAGACAGAATCACGGGACAGTGATTTGTTATTGGCCTTGTCGGCGTAGCCTTCGCTGATATCGAGGACAACTTCGCCGCGCCTTGCAACGAGAAGATTGGCGCCATGCGAACGTCCTTCGTCGATGTCTTGAACTATTTTCTCCCTAACGCGCGATAAGCGGATGGCGTCAAACCCAAGGGCTTCGGCATCTTTGTTTGATAATTCGGTCATGGCGTCGTCACCTCTATTAGTTCGCCGTAGTCTATTGGGGAGTTATTAGGCTTGTCCAGAGTCAGATAAGGCGACCTAGAGCTTTTTCGGTAAAAAATGCGTCGAGCCGATACGTCTACTTTTAAGTATTGCCTGTATGCCAAAAGCGAAAATCACGGTATGAAATGTCTGTACGCCAATTGAGAATCAATAGTTCTTGGCACCCAATCGTTTTCGCAAACTCGTTGATGGCTTTTTGTTCTTCGCTTTGAAGTGAGCGGAATTTTGTTAGCAATCGCTGTAACTTCCAAATCTCGACTGTGTGTACCGACCGAGTTGCAGAAGCTTCGTTTGGCTCGCCTCGATCTAGCGTGAAAGTGTGTTCGCCGAGATATCTCGGTACAGGTTTGTCTTGCGGTAGGTTTCCTGAAAGATACCCATCTGCCACTGCCAGCGCGTCTGCGATCATAGGAATATAGTCGCTTGCAATTGTATTAAGTAACTTGATCACGTGCTCGGAAACGACGAAATTCGCTTCAGTGGGAGGCATGGTCGGTGTTTCCCGCATGCGCGCTATCCAATCGCAAACATTAGGCGACTCACGACGCATCATTTGTCCCGAATGAGGGTCGTGAAATAAGTGAGCATAAAGTGGCCCCATTAACGCGCAATCTCCTAAGCTTGCTTGCGCGCCCATCAAGTAAGGGTGCTTTGAGAAATGCTGGTCAAGATGCTGTAGGTAACGACGCATTGAGTTTTCAACGGCCGGTATTGTTATGTCTGTAACACCTAAATTCTTAGGCCATGCTTGAAAGGTTTTAGCGATTTTCCCACCGATGCGTAATTGTTCATCGTGCGGTAGTTTGGGATCGTTATTTTCACCCATCATGCGAATCGCAAACTCGGCGTCGTAATGCCACCGATAGTGTAGCGCGGCGATCTTGAACCACTCGTCCGCAAAAAGTTCTACTAGGTATGAAACGAATGCGCAAATCGGATCCGTCGGTAAGATGGGATTAGCAGAAAAACGCTGTTCCAACATCTCCAGCATGACAGCAGTATCTTGGAATACTTCATCTTCAGGGCTGATCAAAACGGGAATTATCGGAAAGCCCACACGAGGCAGAATAGTCTCTTCAAAGGCGTGTCGGTCGGCGAGTACTTCTTTGAAAGGAATATCTTTTTGGATGAGATAACAACGCGCTTTCGCGGCGTAGTAAGAACCCTCAACGGCGTAAAGTGTATAACTCGTCGTCATAATCACAACCGGTTTGCGGTATTCAATTTAATAAAGGAAAGTTATGCGTGTCGCCGAGAAGCATAGACTTCTTGTGCCCATACGAGCGCCTTATGTTGAAGGGCACTTTGGATGAAATCGTCAAGTTCCGATGGAATGTCGTTAATCGCACGCCAACATGGCGCAAGCAGTGAGATGACCGCTAAATCCGCGCGCGTGAAGCGATTGTCTACAAGGAACTGACGATCTTGCAGACGGTTTTCTATCTGATCGAAACTGCGTAATAAAGTCTGCTTGGCGACCTCGGCGTTTTCCGCATTGATTTTCATGCCCGTTCGCATCACTTTACGGACTGTGGGAAACATGAGCGTATAGGCCGGCTTGGCCCACCATGGGCAATCTTCGGTGAGCAATCTTGTGGCGAGCCGTCGATTCGGCAATATATGCTGGTAAAAATAAAGCCGCAGAGGCACGCCAATGTTTTTCTCGGCGAAACGGGCCCATTCAACGGCCATCGAGCCGGCTTCGGCATTCGTTGGTGTTAGGGCGGGGTGCGGGTGTTTTGATTCCAAGTAATCAATAATTTGCTCAGACCCCTGCAGTACTTTGTCGCCGTCTTTAAGGATTGGCGTGTGGCTGTGTGGGGCGCCAAGTTTTTTTGCTGTTGATCGGTGCGGGCCCGGCACCAAATTCACGATGTCGTACTCGATCTTTTTAAATTCAAGCGCCCATCTGGCTTTCTCGCAGTAATGCGAGATCGGAAATTGATAAAGCGTTGGACGGGAGCGGCTCATGGTTATCCGGGGGGGGGCTGCTATTCGTGCGGTTCTAAGACAATGAGTTGCGCGCCTTCGGCCGTAACTTGATCACCGACTTTGAATTTAATTTCAGTTACCTTGCCAT
>JBCCFA010000277.1:0-6493 GCA_039029975.1 Pseudomonadota bacterium | reverse complement strand
GTGGATTTAAATAGAAGGCGGGTAATTCCCGGCCTGAATGATTCACATCTTCATGTGATACGCGGAGGTCTTTACTACAATTTGGAGCTTCGCTGGGATGGCGTACCAACAATTGCGCAAGCGCTGATGCAACTGAAGGAGCAAGCTGATCGCACGCCGCCACCGCAGTGGGTACGTGTTGTTGGTGGTTGGAACGAGTGGCAATTCAAAGATGGTCGGATGCCGTCAATTGACGAGATCAATGCGGCTGCGCCTGATACCCCAGTATTCGTGATGCACTTGTACGATTCAGCAATTTTGAATCGGGCGGCGCTTAGTGCGCTTGGTTTCAGCAAAAGAACGCCAAATCCGCCCGGTGGTTTAGTGGCTAGAGATAGAGACGGAACACCTTCAGGCCTGCTAATCGCTGAGCCTAACGCGTTGGTGTTGTATTCGGCGATAGCGAAAGCGCCGAAATTAGGGGCGGACGATCAACGAAACTCAAGCCGCCATTTCATGAGGGAATTAAATCGCTTCGGTGTTACGAGCGTATCTGACGCTGGCGGAGGCGGGCAGAACTATCCCGATGATTACAAAATCATCAAATCCTTACATGACGAGAACCAATTGACGTTACGAATCGCGTACAGTCTTTTCGCGCAGAAGCCCGGCAAAGAATTAGACGACTATACGCGTTGGATTGGCATGACCAATCCGGGCACCGGAAGTGACTTCCTTCAAGTAAATGGTGCAGGTGAAAACTTACTCTGGGCGGCCGCAGATTTCGAAAATTTCCTACAGCCTCGGCCAGATCTAAAACCAGCAATGGAATCTGAGCTTGAAACAATCGTGCACACGCTAGCAGACGCTAATTGGCCATGGCGTATTCACGCAACCTACGATGAGACAATTTCGAGGTTTCTGGATGTGTTCGAACGGGTCCATAACGATCGCCCCATAAATAATCTTGGATGGTTTTTAGATCACGGCGAAACAATTTCAAGAAAAAACCTCGAACGCGTGCAGCGACTCGGCGGCGGTCTCGCTATTCAACATCGGATGGCGTATCAAGGTGAGTATTTTGTCCGAAGGTATGGTGTAGAGCAGGCGAAGGCGAGGCCACCAATTCGGCAAATGCTCGAGATGGGTTTGCCAGTTGGCGGAGGCACCGACGGTACCCGTGTCGCGAGTTACCATCCGTGGACAAGTATCTGGTGGATGGTGTCCGGTAAGACTGTTGGTGGCACCGTTTTGCATGACAAAGGCGATCGGTTGTCGCGTAAAGAAGCGTTGGAGCGTTTTACCGTCGGATCGGCGTGGTTCAGTCGAGAGCAAGGGAAAAAAGGAAAGCTATCACCGGGATACTATGCCGACCTTGCTGTTCTAGATGCGGATTACTTTGATATAGAGGAAGATGAAATTCGACGGCTCGAAAGCATACTGACCATTGTCGGCGGTCGTATTGTTCATGGGCAAAACGAATTTAAGCCGTTTGACCCCCCGTTACCACCTGCAAGTCCAAATTGGTCGCCCACCGAGCATTTCCGCGGATATGACAACTCCAGTCCGATCCCGCACAAGCACGACCACGAACATACGCCAATTATGGGTGCAGATGGACGTGTTTGGGAAACCGGGTGTGGTTGCGGCGTTTAACCCGATTTGTCCCTCGAAAATATGCTCCACACGACTCTCTCAACGAAGGATAAACATATCCGAATTGTTTGTATCGTAGTTGGCGTATTGATTTTAATGATACCGGCCTTCGGTCAGGCCGAAGAGGAAATCAACGCCGCCACCCGATACGATGAAGACTGGCGTTTCCTTGGGGATGAAGATTCCGAATTCGACGATTGGTGGACGCCGTTGAAGTTCGTCCCGACTAAGAGCGGTTATATCACCTTTGGTGGGGAGGCTCGATTTCGTTACGAATCACTTTCGAATTTAGACTGGGGATCATCCGAAGATGATAGTGACGGGTATATTTGGTTACGCGCACTACCATCGATAGATTGGCACATTACGAATTACTTCCGCTTGTTCTCACAATTCATTTTCGCCGATGTCTTGGATCGTGACCCTGAAGCGGAATTCCTCGATAAGAATACAAGTGATGTCCAACAGTTGTTTTTAGAACTGACGGACATTCATCCGTCTATCGCGAGTTTTTCCATTGGACGGCGAGTTACTAGCTTTGGTTCCAGTCGTTTAGTCGGTACGCGTTACGGCGTCAACGTCATTAGATCTTTCGATGCGGTGGAAGCACGGTTTGAGCACAATGATATAAGTTCGCGGCTATTCTACGGTCAGCCGGTAGAAAACGAAACAGGCGCATTTGACGATGATAATAATGAAAACGTTCAAACGTGGAGTCTGTACAACACGTTTGGGTTAAGCCGATTTGGGTTGCTTGGAAACGCGGATTTGTACTACATCGGGTTCAGAGATGAGAACGCGTCCTTCCTTGAAAGATCTGGTACCGAAAAACGACATACTTTTGGGTTACGTGTTTTCGGTAAGCGAAATTCTCTTGATTGGAATCATGAATTGTTTTTGCAACGCGGAACGTTTGCGAATTTAGATATTGAAGCCTGGTCGCTTGCTACGGAGTTCGGATATTCATTTAGTCTGTATAACTTTCCCGCGCGTTTTAGCTTGAAGGTAGATTTCATCAGCGGGGATACTGATAGGGACGACAATGAATTAGGAACATTTAACCCGCTGTTCCCCTCTCTAAAGTACTTCGGCGAAGCAGGCGTTGTCGCTCCGTACAATTTAATTGATGTCCATCCAACAATAGACATAGAGTTTCATCAGAACTGGCACTTAATGATCCAAATTGATTTCCTTTGGCGTTATAGCACGGAAGACGATGTTTATGGCCCTGGTGGAGGCGTCATCCGGCGCGGCGATTTGGCCACCGACCGCTACATCGCAACGCAGTACGAGGTAATTATAGAGCGAGAAATTTCCGATAACTGGTCGATACAAGCCAGTTACTCTGTGATGCCTGCTGGTGAATTTATTGAGAATTCCGGACCCGATGACACATTTTATTTTGGGGGTCTTGAACTTCGCTACATATTTTGAATTTGGTACTCGATAGAACATGCTTCTAGACACAATCATCCTCATAGTGAGTGCGCTGATTGCGGTTCCACTCTTTAAACGAATTGGGCTGGGCGCTGTGCTTGGGTACATTGCTGCCGGCGTAATTGTCGGGCCTTGGGGTATCAATCGCTTTCACGATGTCGAGCACCTTCTTCACTTCGCGGAGATAGGTGTCGTTCTACTTCTGTTTCTTATTGGTCTTGAATTACAACCAAGTCGCCTTTGGGCCTTGCGCCGGCCAATTTTTCTACTTGGGGGCGCGCAGCTCAGTGTGACGGCAGTTTGCGTGACGCTTGCGGTGATTGCGCTCGGCATCGCGACTAAATCGGCAGTGATAATCGGCTTATCATTAGCGCTCTCCTCGACGGCATTCGCGCTTCAGCTAATGGCCGAGCGAAACGAATTAAACACGCGTTGGGGCCGAACGGGTTTCGCCATTTTACTTTTCCAAGATTTGGCCGTGGTGCCAATACTCGCGACCATCCCTTTGCTCGGGACGGCGCCCCTAAATTTCTCAATACAAGGTGCCACGATTGCCTTCATAACATTAGTTGTGGTGATTTCGGGTGGACGGTACTTCTTGGCTTTTTTGCTAAAAATTGCGGCGTTGACAGAACTACGAGAGCTTCTCACTGCAACTGCCTTATTGACCGTACTAGGGATGGGTTTGCTGTTACAGATATCTGGATTTTCTATGGCGCTTGGCGCGTTTCTCGCAGGGGTGCTACTCGCAGATTCAGAGTTTCGTCATGAATTAGAAGCCGATATTGAGCCGTTTAAAGGATTGCTCCTTGGATTGTTTTTTATGGCGGTCGGTATGTCCCTCAATTTTCAAGTGATCGTAGAGACACCAATCCCCGTATTCGTGGGGGCCTTCAGTTTGGTATTAGTAAAATCAGGAATCCTGTACGGATTAGGACGATTTCACGGACTAGATCCGGCGTTCGCCCGACGGCTTGGCGTATCACTTTCACAAGGAGGCGAATTCGCTTTTGTCGTGATGGGGGTTGCAATTGCGAGCGCGGCCATAGGACGTAATCATGCGGATCTTGTTACCGTTGTTGTTACCGTGTCCATGGTTATTACGCCAATACTCCTATTCGGGATAGAACGCGCAACTGGTCGCAAAACCCCTAATCCAGTGTACGACACAGTCGCAGAAGATACCGGACACGTCGTCATTGCGGGATTTGGGCGGTTTGGTCAAATCGTCGCGAGAATACTCAGTGGTAAAGGCGTAAAATTTGTCGCCTTAGAAATAAATCCTTCACAAGTTGATTTTGTTAGAAATCATGGCAACCAAGTCTATTTCGGGGACGCCGCCCGGCTAGATCTCCTTCGCTCTGCCGGAATTTCCGAAGCGGCACTCTTTGTCAACGCGGTGGACGATCCGGAGCAATCTTTACATATCACAGAAATCGTCCGCGACGAATTTCCCGAACTCCCCATCTTTGCGCGATCTCGTAATCGGAAACACGCCTATCAGCTGTTGGATTTAGGCGTTGATTACGTCACTCGGGATACCTTCCATTCCGCGCTATCACTGTCGACCGATGTGCTTTGCGGACTCGGCTTTAATCGATCGCGGGCGGAAGAAATCGTTGACTTATTTCGATTACACGACGAAGGTCGACTGCTAGCTCATCGAGATTCTCACACGGACGAAGAGCGCATGCAGGATCTTGCAAAGCAAGACGCAGCGATGCTCGAAGAGTTGTTTCAACAAGATGAAAGTAAAAACTCGAATTAGATGGCACCAACTAAGAAACAAGACACCGATTTATTTCGATTATTGTTTGAAGCGGCCGCCGATCCACATTTTATTTTTGATAAAGCTGGTGTTATAGATTGCAATAACGCGACGCTGCAATTCTTGAATGTACCAGATAAGAAACAATTGCTAGGAAAACAACCGTCCGCGCTGTCTCCGACATCTGTCGAGGGTGTTGACTCTCTAATGAATGGTTCAAAAATGGAAGCAATCGCCCGCCGTGACGGATGGCATCGATTCGAGTGGCAACATGAGAAATTCGATGGAACGACGGCGCCGGTGGAGGTCACCCTCAACGCAATAGATATTGATGGAAGACCTGGTTTCCTATGCGTGTGGCACGACCTTACGGAGCACAAACGGAGAGAGCAGACGCTAATTGCTCTAAATGCTGAATTAGAGAGTGCTAACGCTAAATTGCACCAAGATTTAGCCGCGGCTGCGGCAATCCAACGAGGATTATTGCCTAAATCGATGCCAGATGTAATAGGCGTGAATTCAAAATACGTCTACCTTCCTTGCGATGAGCTTGGCGGCGATTTTTTGAATGTCTTCAAATTAAACGATACGTCGATCGGATTCTATATGCTTGATGTCTCTGGTCATGGCGTTCCGGCCGCCTTGTTATCTGTGTCGATTGGACATTTGCTGTCACCATTTGCCGAAGCATCTATCGTCCGGCGTCAAATGGAAGAAAGCCGAAACGGTTTGATAACGCCACAAAAAATAGCTGCGGAATTGAATAAGCAGATAGATTGGGATCATGGCGTGTTGCAACTGGTAACAATGTTAGCGGGTACGATAGATCGTGAAACCTGTTGCCTTCGTCTTTGTTCAGCCGGTCATCCACCGTGCATCATCGTAAAATCAGACGGCCACTTTAGGAAAATAGAAGGCGAGGGCATTCCTCTTGGTGTATCAAGTGACGCTAGTTACAGCGACGTGGAACTAACGTTAGATATCGGCGATAAACTAATTCTTTACTCAGACGGTGTAACCGAGGCAAAAGACAGCAATGGCGTGGAATTTGGCCTGGAACGCTTGGCGGGGTATTTCGGAGAAAGCAACGGCAAGGATTTTTCAGAGAGTGTCGACTCTTTTTTGAGTCCGTTAAAAGAATGGGTAACTCCGGGAAAATTTAAAGATGACGTGTCATTACTCGGCTTTGAAATTATCGAGCAACGGTAGCAAAACATAGGAGGAGGAAAGATGGGGCTACTAGTAGATGGCGAATGGTTTGATGACTGGTACGACACGGAGTCAACAAATGGTCGGTTTGTCCGCACGGATGCGCAATTTCGAAATTGGATAACCGTTGATGGTTCTCCGGGGAAAACAGGCGCCGCTGGATTTAAAGCCGAGAGAGACCGTTATCATTTGTACGTCTCTTATGCATGTCCTTGGGCACATAGAACATTAATAATGCGGGCGCTTAAAGGGTTAGAGAACATTATTCCGATTTCTGTGGTGAATTGGCGGATGCGCGAAAACGGTTGGACTTTTGAGCCTGCTGACGGAGTGATTCCCGATGCGGTCAATCAATTCGATCAGAGCTATATTCAGGTTGGCGTTCCGTTTCAGCAGACTGCTGGCGGTGGCAATCCCAGCCGACCCGGCGCCCACGATAACGAC
>JBCCFA010000276.1:0-6515 GCA_039029975.1 Pseudomonadota bacterium | reverse complement strand
CGCATGGACAAGGTTTTCAGCATTTTTCCAAATCAGGAAGAAGCGCTAGCGGCTTGAACCTCGGACCCGTCCAAAAAGTTGGCATGACAGAAGATTATCCGTTGCAAAATATGCAAGCGCTCGGCCCCGTGCGATGTTACGAATAGTGCCGCACGCGAGCGCCAGCATTTTTTTACATACCGGGTATACACGTTGACTGATTGGAGACAGCTCTAAATGTCGAAGTCATACCCGAGCATGAGCATCAATATCGACAGCCGTTTTGAGAATGTTCGTTTAGTTTCAAACTGCATAGCAGCAGTTTGTGAGCAAATATTCGATGAAACTACCGTCTCCGAGATGAAGCTTGCTTTTGTTGAAGCTGTAAACAATTGCATAGAACACGCATATGAATTCAAGGCCGGCGGCGACATCACAATTAACGTAGCGTTGTCGGAGACATCTCTTTCAATCGACATAGAAGACCGAGGTATCACAATGCCGGCCGGTACGCTGGACGCTGCGCCAGACGAAATTAAACCGGATATCAACGACTTCGACTCATTACCCGAGGGCGGCATGGGCATTACGATCTTGAAAACTGTGATGGATAAAGTGACCTACACTAGCGAAGACGGCCGCAACCTTCTGCATCTAGTAAAAGCGCATGACAAAGAGCGGTGTTTGGCATGAAACGCGGCACCGGCAACTTCTACCTAATTATTGTTTTATTTCTTGGCGGTTGCGCAAGGCACGAAGTTGCAACAGTTCATGAGAGCGCCGCCGTTGCCGTAGAGGTCTCTCGCTACGCTGACATTGATTCATTCTCTCGAAGTTTAAATGGGCAATGGATGTTCCTACCCAACGCCGCGCCTGAAACGGATACCCCGGAGAAAGCGAACAATTCAACCGCCTGGGAAGCCATTAAGGTGCCTGCAAATTGGTACCTCCAGGGGCACGATTTTTCCGGCTTAGCATGGTACAAAAAGCGCTTTCTTATTGAGCCAAAAGACCGAAATAAAACCTTCAGCTTGCATCTGAAGGGCGTAGATTACCAAGCGCGGATTTGGCTTAACGGTAGTCTAGTGGGCCAACAGGAAGGGTCATTCCAAAGTTTCGATTACGATATCACCGAGTTAATCAATTATGACGGCGTCAATGAATTGTATGTACACGTTGACAGTCCGCTGGAAACTGCTGATTCCTGGTCCTTACGTAAACAGCTGATTAAGGGTGTGCTTTCGCATCACGATACGCGCCCAGGAGGCGCTTGGTCGGATCGCGGCCAAGAAAAGAATACGGGCGGCATTTGGGACGACGTGACCTTAAACGTGTCTAACGGCGTCCAAATAAGGGATATAAAAATCACGCCTAGGCTAAAGGAGAGCGCACCAGATATTGCTGATTTGCGCGTCGAATTTCTAAACCATACAAAGTCGACCAAAACCGTTTCTGTAAAAGTACAGATTGAGCCGCACGGCTTTCGAACAAACTCCGTGTCGAGAGATATTACCGGCGTCATCGTTAACCCGGGTGAACAGACTCTTTCCATTCAAGTACCCGTTGCTAATGCCAAGCGATGGTGGCCAGTCGGTCATGGTGTTGCTCACCTATATACCGCGAACGTAACCTTGTACGACGAATCGACAATCGATTCATCCACCCATTCGTACTTGGCCCTTGATGAAAAACAATCCCGATTTGGGTTTAGAAGTGTGTTTTACGATCAAGAAAAAGGGTATTGGCTAATTAACGGCAGGCGCCTTTTTCTACGCGGCACAAACTACATTGCCTCACAGTGGTTAAGCGAAATGGATATCGAAAAATTTCGCACTGACGTAAGCATGATGGTGGATGGCGGCGTCAATATCGTGCGCGTTCACGCACACATCGAGCCGCAGCGATTCTACGATGTGTGTGACGAGCTTGGCCTACTCGTTTGGCAAGATTTTCCGTTGCAGTGGGGGTACGAAGATACGGACGGATTTACCGCTAATGCGATTCGACAAGCCAACGAAATGGTCGATGATTTTTACAATCATCCGTCGATCGTTGTGTGGAGCCTGCACAATGAACCGCCCTGGGATGCGGACTGGATGAAATGGAAATACCCGGATTATCAGCCGGGGCAAAACCAAACGCTGGACGATAAATTGTTCGCGGCCGTCAGCAAGATGGACAGCAATCGCTATGTTCACAAGTATTCCGCAACAGCAGAACACCCCTGGTATGGCTGGTATAGCGGTGTGTGGCAAGACTACGCCAAACCTACCGAACACAAATTAATTACCGAATATGGCGCACAGGCGCTGCCGTCTAAAGGGTCCTTGATGCAATTTTTAAGTGAACCGGAACTGTGGCCGGACACGGAAGAAGAATGGCAAAAATGGGAGTATCACAACTTTCAGCGTCGCGAGAACTTTGAACTCGCGAAAGTTAGTATGGGCTCAAACATTGATGAGTTCATTGAAAACTCTCAGGGCTATCAAGCGCGATTAATCAAGTTCGCGGGCGAAGCCTATCGGCGCCAGCGGTATCAGCCGGTCGGTGCCATTTTCCAATTTATGTTCGTCGAAAACTGGCCATCGATGAACTGGGCGGTCGTTGATTACTGGCGCAAACCGAAGTCGGGGTACTTCGCGATGAAAACGTCCTTCCAAATGGTCTTGCCCAGTATCGAATGGGAACGTGAAGAGTTTCGGGTCGGCGAATTCCTCGAGCTCGGTCTTTGGGCCATTAACGATAAATGGCAGGATTATCCGAATGCCAGCTTTCGATACGAGTTAGTTCATTTACCCACCCGAGTCGTTACGACTGATCGGAAGATTATCCTTCTCGCCGCCGATTCCTCACAAAAAGTAACCGATTTGAGGATACAACTGGTCAACGCTGGACGTTTTGAATTACGCACCTCAATCGTTGACAAGTCAGGCGTCGTGCTTGGCACCAATTCCCATCAGTTCAATGTGGTTTCAGAAGGTTATGCGCAAAACTAACTTATTCCACCTTGTTCTCTTCCTTATTCTCCTAGCGACTCAACTCAGCAACGCCGAACCCTCGACAAACAACGATAGAATTGTCTTTAATTCTGTGGGATACGAATCCGCGTTTCCGATCCACGCACACTATATTTCTTCACAAGCGCAAACCTCGAGAGAAATAGCGCTCGTCTCGACCGAAGACGGCAGTACCGTTCATGTAAGCAATTTGGGCCCAGCGCGATTTGACTGGTTCGCGTCAAACTACACGCATCTCATCGAATTCCCGAGCGGTATACCTGCGGGCAATTATGAAATTCGAATGGATGAACAACTCTCAGAAACAATTCTCGTTCAGACCGATGTCAATGAAAAAGCCTTGTTGCCGCTGCTTAGATCCTTTTATTTACAGCGTTGTGGGCATGTCATTCTTGATCGCATCTCTGGCATGCAGCGGCCGGCTTGTCACGTTTATGATGGATATCTAGCACACGATAAGCCTGATCGGTTTATTGGCGCAATTGGCGGTTGGCACGACGCCGGCGACTACGGAAAGTATGTGGCCACAACGGCAGTCGCCGTGGGCAATCTATTGTTCTCCTATGAATTAGACCCGGGATTCTATGCGAACTTCAATTTAAGCATTCCGGAAAGCGATAACGCGCTACCAGACCTCCTCGACGAATCGAAAGTCGGACTCGATTGGATGCTGCGGATGCAACGTGAGGACGGGGCCGTTTATCGCAAATTATCTGGCAAAAAATGGCCACCATTGATTACCCCACACGCCGATACGCAACCCCGCTTTGTATACGGTGTAACCACGTCAGATACCGCTAAAACCGCCGCAGCCTTTGCGCAGGCCGCCCGAATATTTGCTGCTTATGATGCAGACTATAGTACGCAACTGTTAGTAGCTGCGAAGAACGCATGGTCGTATCTTCTCCCTATTGGTGAGCAGGAATTCGACTACCGAGACGGTGACGATAGCGGTTCCGGCCCTTATCGTGCCAACGATACCGATCGTGAAGAAGCTTTGACCTACGACTGGGACGATCGGATATGGGCAGCGGCTGAGTTATTCCTCACGACCGGAAACCCTGCTTTTAAAAGCTACGTGCTTGAGCACTTAGATCAAGCGAAGGTGGAAATTTTCGAGTGGAAAAACCCATCGTTGTTCGCTCTTTATCATGCGATCCATTTCAATGAATTCGGTTTAACGACCGAGCAAAAATACAAATTAACCCAACGAGTGGTTACTCGAGCAAACGAAGCGCTGCGTAATCACCAAGATAGCCCCTACAACATTGCCAACAATGATTTCATTTGGGGTTCAAACAAAATGGCAGCAGAGGAAGGCGTCATCCTAATGATAGCGTTCGCCCTGACTCAGGAAGAAGTCTATCGAAATGCGGCTGTCGATCAGGTTAATTATTTGTTTGGTGATAACGCCTTTGGTCTAAATTTCGTCTCCGGCCTGAACAAAAAATCTGTCAAGGATGTGAGCCACATCTACGGTAGGGCTGCCGAAATAACGATTCCGGGTTTGTTGGTTGGTGGCCCCAATGATTTTGCTCAGGCAAACATCGCACCCAAATGGGCCGCTCATATGAGTTATATCGATGATGGCCGCTCTTACGCCACCAATGAATATGCCATCGATTACAACGCCTCCTTAATCGCCCTGCTGACCCACATCAAATTTTCGCTGTCTGATAACCCGCGTTTTTCATACAGCTTATGCGATGAATGCCGATAACAGCCAAGTGCTTTGACAATCGTCAAGGCAAGAGGAACTAATAATGGCCTTTTATTTCGACAAATTTGAAGACAGAAAACCACCGGAACCGCTCCCGCATTCTATTCCGGTTGAATTGGCCTATCAGTTTTTTGCCACCGTGACCCTGGTTTTTGGTGGATGGTACATCTATTGGCGCTGGACCGCTTCGCTAAACTACGATGCGATGTGGTTTGCCATCCCCTTGGTCGTTGCTGAGACTTTCGCCTATATTGGATTGGTGTTGTTCACCAGCAATTTGTGGCAAACAAAAGATTATAAAAAACGTCCACCACCAGAAACTATTACCGATTGCGTGGACGAAGATCTGCCGGCGCGACCGATCGTGGTCGATGTATTCTTCCCTACCTATGACGAAGATCCGGAGCTCGTTCGCTTAAGTATTATTGACGGTAAAAACGTCTCTTATCCACACAACATTGATATCTTTATTCATGTCCTCGATGACGGCAAGCGCGAGGAGATGCGCAAAGTTGCCGAAGAGGAAGGCGTAAACTACATCACGCGCGAAAACAACGTTGGTTTCAAGGCAGGGAATTTGCGCAACGCCATGGAACAAACTCACGGCGACTTCATTGTTATTTGTGACGCCGACACGCGGCCTTTCCCGACCTTTCTAGAACATACACTCGGTTACTTCCGTGACCCCGACGTTGCTTGGGTACAAACACCCCAATGGTTTTTCGATATTCCTGAGGGAGAACGCCTACCAAAGGTCCTAAACAAGAAGCTAGGCGGATTTGGCAAGTTTTTCGGTCAAGCCTGCGAAGCAGTCTTAGGAAAAATCCAGGTCGGACGCGATCCTTTCGTGAATGACCCGAAAATGTTTTACGACATTATTCAGCGACGCAGAAACGGCGCGAACGCCGCATTTTGCTGTGGCGCTGGTTCCATCCATCGGCGCGAAGCCGTCATGCAGGCAGCCCTAAAAGGTTTTGCCCTGCAGGTGGATGAAGAAGTCGATCAATTTGCGGCTGAAGTCGATGACGAAGCGCTGCGCGACGACTTAAGCGGCATGATGAAACACCAGGCCTTGCTTGAAACTGAATTCACGCCATACAAATTTCACGTGTCTGAAGACATTTATACGTCAATCGTTTTGCATTCAGACCAAGACCGTCAGTGGAAATCGGTACTGCACCCCGATGTGGAATCAAAAATGCTGTCGCCGCAAGATTTGGAATCGTGGATGGTGCAGCGATTCAAATATGCCGGTGGCACGCTTGATATCGCCGTGAACGACAACCCTTTGATGATGAAAGGCATGACCTTGAGACAAAGGGCAATGTATGCCACCACGATCTACAGCTATTTTGGCGGTATCTGGAATACCATTTTTTTAGTCTCGCCGATCATTTATCTATTCACCGGGATCGCGCCCGTTTCCGCGTATAACTTTGAGTTTTTCGTGCACATTCTACCGTTCTTAATCCTCAATGAAATCTCAACCATGTTTGGTACTTGGGGCATTAATGGCTATCAAGGCAAAAGTAGTTACCTGTCCTTTTTTCCGGTGAATTTGCGCGCTATTTGGACCGTCATGAAAGGAGAGAAAATCAAATTTCCCACAACACCAAAAGAACGACAGGAAGGTAATTTCTTCCATCACGTTATTCCGCAATTCCTGATCATTGCCTTAACGGCGCTCGGGTTGGTTTATGCGGGTGTGGGTTTATTCATTGGCACTAACGAAAATCTCTACGGATTCATCACCAATATTTTGTGGGGGCTGAACAATATTATCGCCATGAGCGGTCTTG
>JBCCFA010000275.1:0-6522 GCA_039029975.1 Pseudomonadota bacterium | reverse complement strand
CGAGCGCTAAATGATCCGACGCAAACGCGTCCCAAGTGCCTCGATAGATGTTGCGGGGCACTTGATCGAACAACAGCACAAGCGCCAGGCAGCCGCGCGCTGTTAAAGCCCAGTCTTTAAAGTCGCCGCGGCGCGCGGCGATCACATAATGTTCTAGCTTTCTGCAGAGCTCTTGATCGAATTCAGGGTCGTAGTTTGGGTTGAACCACCGGTCGAACCGCTGTTCAAGCGTGACCAAATTCTCTGGACCTATGCCAAACCAGCATTCCAGAACGTATTTTATGGCATCTTTTTTCAGTGTATTTTTCCGCAACGATCCGCGACGAGGACATAATAGTTACTGGGTGCGTGATTGGAAAAGCATAAACCTTCTGTCTACCGGGAGCCAGGCTAGTTGGAGAATTTGGTGAAAATTGAATGTTATCGGATTGTCCGATTTTCAATAAAAAGCGATCAATCAGCATCTGGATTAAGTTAGGTTACGCGGCTCGCAGAGCGTATTGGCGCTATTCGAATCCGACCTGCCACAATTCGGTACTGGCTTCATGTTCTTCGCCGGTTCGGGCATTGATTTCAAGCTTAATTTCTCGGCCCGATGCTTGCTTTATATCGAATTCGTACACTGCTAAGCCGCTCTCCTCAAGCTCATATTCGACTTCAATAATTTCACCAGGGTAGAGCTTATGAGCGATTGCCTTCGCCTCGGCAAAATCGATGTTCATTTGCTCGCTAAAGCGTGGGTCGCTCACGCCGAAGACTTCTTCTTCGAGCTCAATGAGCTCCCCAGTAGCGGCGACGCACTCGATATCCCAATCGCGGTTTTTAGCATCGCGGATATCAAACTCGTAAACTTCAACGTCGGCTTCTCGTTTTAATTCAACTTTGATCACTTGCCCGGGGCGAAGTGCCGTTGCCTTTTCGCGACATTGTTCGAATGAACCGGATTTGTGCGCCGTTTGAGCGGGGCAATTAAGCGCTGAAAAGAAGCTTAAGAAAACTAATGGTGCAAAGGAAAAGCGCATTTTCGATTGTCATCACGTCATTTTTAATACACGACAGGATGATAATCAAAGGCGGATTTAAATAGATACGGAAAGTTTCCTGAGTTATCTCGTGAAAAAATGGCAAAGCTTGAGCGTGTCGTGACCAGCGAGAAAGATAGCCGAGCACGCAAGGGTGGAACTGCTGAAGATAGTGTTAGGGACGATCTTAGTCGGTAATGAAATTGCCTTAAACAGCGCGATGCTGTGGACGGATGTTCAGAGTAATGTCCCCCCTGCCGCAACGAATTCCGATGCATTCACATAACTCGCCTTATCGCTGGCAAGAAAAGTGACCACTTCAGCGATATTTTCCACCGTTCCCAGCTCCGTAAAAGGATTGTTCTTTTGCCAGTCCGCCATCAATGCCTCAGCGTCAGGTGCGCTAGTAAGGCGTTCGAAGTTCGGCGTTTGTATGGGACCGGGGTGCACAGTATTGCATCTAACGTTGGCCTCGGTTTCCAAAAATCGCTGTGCAACGCATTTGCTCATCATGGTCATACCAGCCTTGGCTGAGCAGTAGCCTGCAAATAAGGCCGCGGTGATTAGTCTAACAAAAACTTTGGCTGACGAACTTGCGGGCGACAACGTATTAGTTAATGCGGTATGCCCCGGTCCCGTCTATACGCCCTTGTGGGACAACGCAGCGAAAATGATTGATCCGAACGATCCACAAGGCATGATAGATTCTTTTGCGGCCGCGAATATCCCAATTGGGCGTTTCGGTCGTGCGGATGAAATCGCAAGTTTGGTAACGTTTCTTGCCTCGGAACGTTCAAGTTTTATTACCGGCGCAGCGTATGATATCGAGGGCGGGATGGCTAAATATATGGTGTGATAGCTGTGGCCGGAATTAGGCTAACGTTTTAATGCGAAGCGTAGACTAATTCGCTGAGTTATATTTGTAACGGTGGGGATACCCCGTTTACGCAAAAACGGCACTGCAGACAGCATGAGCATGGCACCGCCCGGCAGTGGTACCGGTGTTGAACCGATCTGCAGGTCGTAGATACCGCAGCGTAAATCGGCATCGAATTCACAGGTAATTTCCACCGAAGAAAACGGGTCTGTGCTGATAATGCCGCCGAAACTGCCGGTTGGCGTGCCAAAATTTACTTGCCCAAGAAAATTACCCGTTAGGTTTGGGCCGGAATAAATTCGGATATGACCACCGTCACCGATACCGTTGAAAACATTGGGTAATGCACCTACACCATGTTGGGGCGACGTCACGTTGAAGGCAAAATTAGCGCCAATGCTGCCGGCACCATTGAGAATAAGGCGATCGCGGCCTGGTTTCGGAATTTGACTCGCCTGTCCACCGAGAATGCTAGTGGGAGTAATCACATCAATGCCCAGCGATAAAAATTCTGGATCGGAGGCGGGTACAAGGTCGTCTGCCGAGAGCGGCGCAATCTCTAAATTAGCAATCGTGACATTAAAGAGTGCTGATTGAAAATCTAACTCATCGGTGTAGGTACTGACTGCCGCATTTACCGGAGAGCTAAGCCCAATGATCAATATCATGCAATATTTAGCTGGTCGACTGAGCACTTTGATCCCTCCCTTGAACGAAAACAACGTGCAACGCCTATTTTCTATTACGTGGGGTGTTTTGATACAAGCGCCGTGAATGGAGAGTGGTAATAATTCCACTTTAAACTTTATATGCTGCTATGCAAAAGGAGTCCAACTGCATTAGCAAGGCAAGTTATGCGATCATTGCTCCCTAAAATAAACAATAAATCAAGAGGCATACCGCCATGAAGCTCACCAAGGAATCTACCAGCCGTACTGTCCAAACCAGTGATTGGCATATTCACTATCACGAAGCGGGCAGCGGTCTTGCACTCATCTTGTTGCACGGTTCCGGCCCAGGCGCGACAGGTTGGAGTAATTTCGGCGGCAATATTGCAAGCCTGGCGGAACATTTTCATGTGTTTGCAGTTGATATGCCGGGTTGGGGAGGATCGGATCCCTGTCCACTAGAACGACTTGATCATGTGGACGCCACCTTGCAATTCATGGACGAGCTTGGTCTTGAAAAGGCAGCGCTCATTGGCAACTCAATGGGGGGCATTACTTCAGTACGTATGACGGCTGAACATCCAGATCGGGTCTCTCATTTGATTACGATGGGTACCGCACTTAACCGATCACCTCGGTTGTTCGGTCCAGGTGATGGACCAACTGAGGGCATCAAAATTTTAGTAGAGGCTTATCGCACACCAACTACTGAAACCATGATGAAGCTAGTTGAGATCATGTGTTTCGACAAACAATTCGCAACTGAAGAATTGTGTGCGCTACGAGCAGACGCGGCTAGCGCGCAGCCGGAACATTTGAAAAACGCGTTGCAGGGCGTAGGCAAAGGATGGCCAGCGCCAAAATTTGCGCGTCTTGAACAAATTGCTGAAATTAGCGCGCCATCGTTACTGATTCACGGGCGCGATGACAGAGTTGTGCACTGGGAACACACCTTACATCTCGTTGCGGCTATTCCTAACTCGCGCATGGTATTGATAAATCGCTGCGGACATTGGGCGATGATCGAACACGCGGATGAGTTCAATCGACTGGTGATCGACTTTATTTCCAATAATTGATGACGGTTTAAGTTCGCCTGGGTACTAAAACGCAAATAGAAATTGCTGAAGCGCGTTGTAAGTGCGGAAGATGAAAGTATCTCTACCCACACAAAAAAGCCCCTTGGTTGGGGATTTTTTGTGCGTGCTTATGTACGGGGCTTATTTCCTCGTTCGCATCGCGGATCTAGCAAAAGCGAGTAAACCAGATCCGAACAGCAGTAGCGCACCTGGAATAGGTACCGGGGAGAACGCCCACGATTGGAAATTTCTTTGAACGGCTGCGCCGAAACCAGTTAGTTCCATGCGGTATGCCGTGCCGGCCGTGAGCAATAGTGGTCCGCCGTTAAACGCGACCGTAACGCCGTCCCCCACACCTGCATCATTGGCACTTGAAATAACCATCGCGGATGATTGATCTACGATGTCGAAGATGGGGCTGTTTACACATAAGCCACACCCAATCGTGAAGCTTTCCAAAAACACATCTTGGTCGACGGAAAATTCCATTTCTAGCGTGCTGCCCGAGCCGCCGCCAAATGATAGGTAAGTACTACTCGTTGCCAGTTATTGCCGATTAAGGCGTTGATGGTATCAAAAGTCTAGGTGACTCCTGAGTCAGTTCTCATCACCGTATCGCTAGTGAGTTCTGGAAAATTCGTTAGGTCTACAGTGCCAGCATGGGAATGCACAGCACACAGACTCAAAATACCTAATGTGAAAACACGAATAATCGTTTTCATGGTTATCCCTCGTCCTATTAATTTCTTATTATTCGAAGGCGTAAAGCCATCTACCCGAATTTCAGGCACCATGACACAACACGTGCCGGACAGAGTTCGATTAGCAGGTATAGACGATTGTGTCCTATTACCGAATAAACACCTTACCTTGAAAAATCTCTTTAAGTACCCAAAAAATCTTGCGGAGATGGTCTTAATTCAGCCGAAATAGACTCAAACAACCTCTCTCGATTTGCTTTTCTTTTCTAAAAATAAAACCCGAGAAAACACTGCCAATAAGCCAATACTTCCGCTCATGATAATGGCGATTAACCAAACTGCGGGCCGCATATTTAACGCTCGGGCTCGCGGCACTATCAATGTCCAAGCCACACCAAATGATAACAACAGATCAAACCAGATTTGATTACCCCACATATTCCGCGTGTGCTCGGGCCAAAAACCGATCGGGCCTTCTGCAATAACGGCGGCCATAGACTAGGCGAAAAATATCACCAAAAAAGCAGCAGGAATTACCCAGGTATTCGCGCTAAATTTTCTCTGACTGACAAGAACAATTACCGCAACGATAAAAAAAATCTCGGCAGCAAACCAAGGCACAATCTCATAAAGGTTCATCGTAGTTTTCTCCATTGTTCATCACCCAAACTTTTATTGAATCAACAAACCTTGGACGCTTGTGTTTTACAAAATTCCTCAGTGTCGCGATCTAATGGATACCAGCTTTCAATTCGCAAATCGTTTAAGGTGATATTTTGAGGGGCATCAAATTTTGTGATGGTCATTAGAAAGCAGAGCCTTATATTGGCTGCGTTAAGTCGTATTGAGTGCAGTGGTCTGCTCAGGTGATTAAGTTGTGGCTGTCGCCAGTTTTCCGGAATGTTTGGCGTATCGACCAAAATTTGATGCAAATTCTGCAACTCTGGGTCGTTGGTGTCATGCAATAATTCTCGCTGAATTCTGCGTAGACTTTCCGCCGCAACGTCTTGCCAATTTGCGATCACGGCCTGACCTTTCTCGCTAAACAAAAGTTTCAGTAAATTGGTTTCTGATGTTTCTGCAAAGAATTTATGTACAAGCAATTGCGCGGCATCATTTGCTCGTACGATGTTATAACTGCGGTCAAAAATAATCATGGGGAAGGGGTTGTGTTGCGCCAGCATGGTCTTAAGGGCGGAATCCACGTAGCCCGAAATTGCCAGATCGAGCGGCGGTTCCGAATACCGAGCCTCATGATTTGCAGCTCTCAGCATTTCGTTGCGGGCGCGAAGCGGAATATCGAGTGCGTCGGCCAAAAGCAATACCATTTCAACGCTCGGCGCTGATCTACCGGTTTCCAGGAAGCTGATGTGACGGGTAGAAACACCGGTCACGTGACTAAGATCGAGCTGGCTTATCCCTCGCTGGCTGCGTCAATACTTGAGTAAGGCAGGGAAGTACTCGTTCTTTTTGCTCATTTGCGCAGGTTAAACTCGTCAGAAATAAAATCCAATTACCTCCAGAGAGTAATGGCGCCTACAGCTAAGCTTCATTAGAAGCACGCGAAAATAGCGACTTGGAAAGCGCAGTTTGCAACCCCTCGGCGCTCATAGGAGATTCGCTTTCATCAAAGTAGCTGCGAATTAGCGTGGGTCATTTCGATAGGAGAACAACGTGTACGATTCTTATCCGTTTGGTATTTTTTATTCGTTTGCGCTAATGGTTTTGTGTACAGAATATTGGTTTCGAAACAATCCTTGGCTGTTTAATCATTCCCCGCTGTATTTATTTAGGTCGCCAGGCGAAGCCACGAAGGCTCAAATACCTATGGCGCCTTATACCCGCGTGTTTTCGGCCTGGCACGCTGGCGGCGTTTGTTTTTGTTTTTTTATAAGCGTGTTGGGTCTAGGTTTCCCGATTGAAGTAAAAAGAGAACTTTCTCTAGCACTTGGTTTGCTGTGGCTAATTTGGGCAACAACTAACACTTGGCGGGCCTTTTACGGCGATAAAGAGTTTTACCGTGTTGGCGCGCTTTTTCACTCACTGCTTGGCGGGTGCGGTATCTGTGCTTACTGGCACCTTTGGTATTGGTATACCCATACTGTGACTTTGGGCGCGGGAGAGCGGCTTATTTTGTGCGTATTTGCGATGTTCTGCTTCTTGGCGATTTTAAAT
>JBCCFA010000274.1:0-6526 GCA_039029975.1 Pseudomonadota bacterium | reverse complement strand
GTAAGCCGTAGAAGCAGCTTTCCTGAGGAATCGTCAAACCCAACACGCCATGATCAAATTGTTCCGCCGCTATGTCTTTTTGTTGCATAGCCTCTGCCGCAACGTGGGCAGCAAACTTCACGCTATGAAGATGCGACAAGCTGCCTTGCCACTTACAAAATGGGGTACACCAGTAGGCGCCGTCGGGGATATAAGCATCGGACATATTGGTTATCTCTTCACTACTGCAGGAGAATCCATAACTATATTCTGCGGGATACCACAAACCGCTCACCGCAATTTATCGTCACCCCTCGCAAACCCCACCCCAATTTAATTAACGGGCAAAAAAAACTGCCAGAGCCGTCACGTCGAATAGGAGTATTCGCAGCGCTAAATTAGCGAGGCAGACGCTGTGCTCATTTTACATTGATAAATACCGATAGGCAGCAGCACTTGCGTGAAATTTGGATTGCAATTTACATGCACAATCGTGTGCATAAAAACATGGACATAGACTTTGATCTGAGCAGTCACGGCGACAGTACGTTCGACACCGGAGCGCTAAAATCGAGGGACCGCAAGATGAGAGACTTAGATCGGCTGACAAAGCTGCTTCGGCCCGTATACAGCACCCATGGCCATTAATTTGCTCGAGCGTCAATCTCCAACAAAATATGATTCCCAATAAGTTAAGTCTGGATGTTAACTCAAAGCAGGGGTGGCTCCGATGCTTTGGTGACCGCGAATGTTTGCAGGTAGGCCTGCGCCACTAGACACCGGTCAATTCTAGCGATAAAGCTGTAGGATTGGTTTTGGCGCCGGCTTGCAACAATGGCATCGGCTGGCCGACTAGGCCGTTTCGTGATTGAGAATCAGGCAGGTTAAACGCCGCCTTTCCCCGGGCAGCAAAAACCACCCGGGATAGGCCATTGGGATTGAAACGTAGCAAGCACGCGTCGCTATCACTTACTGAATGCTGCTGCTTCCTCTGAGCCACTCGTAGCGTTGCCTTTGCTGTAGGAATGCGCCCCCACGCCGGCAAGGTCGCCGTTTTGCACGATAAGGTATTCGTCACGGATTGCGCGGCCCTCAAAATGGCATTCCAGAATTTCACGCACGCCGCCAGCGTAACGTGCCTGGGCAGAGAGGCTGGTACCAGAAATATGCGGCGTCATGGCATGGTTTGGCATGGCGCGCCACGGATGATCTTTGGGTGCCGGTTGAGGAAACCACACGTCACCTGCGTATCCTGCAAGGCGGCCACTACCAATCGCGCGCGCTACCGCTTCGCGATCGCAAATTTTACCCCGGGCCGTGTTAATCAAATACGCGCCTTGCCTAAATAATTTCAGACTTTCGTCGTTTATCATGTGTTCGGTCTCAGGGTGAAGTGGACAATTGATCGTGACCACGTCGCAGGCCGGTGCCAGTGTATCTAGGCTCTCATGGTGCGTTAAGTTGAGCTCCTTTTCGACTTCCGGTGGCAATCGGTGTCGGTCAAGATAGTGAAGGTCCACATCAAACGGTTTGAGGAGTCGAAGCACGCGAAGTCCGATACGACCGGCTGCGACGGTCCCCACGCTCATTGCTTCTAAGTCGTAAGAACGCGAAACACAATCAGCAATATTCCAGCCACCGTTCAGCACAGTGTTATACGACGGAATGAAATTGCGTACCAAGGCCAGAATCGACATGACAACGTGTTCAGCAACGGCGTTACTATTACAGTAGGTTACTTCTGCTACCGTGACCTTATTAGCCATAGCCGCTTCGAGGTCGGTATGGTCGGAGCCAATTCCCGCCGTAACAACGATTTTAAGATTTTTTGCTTTGGCAAAACGCTCGGCGGTCATGTAAGCCGGCCAGAACGGCTGCGAGATGATAACTTCCGCGTCTGGCAACTCTCGATCGAGCACGCTGTCTTCACCGTCCTTGCTGGACGTAACCACTAGCTCGTGACCATTGTCCTCACAGTATTTACGCAAGCCCAATGCACCTGAGACGCAGCCGAGTAATTCGCCGGAAACGAAATCAACACCATTAGGCGTGGGCAATGTTTGCCCATCAGGGTACACATTCGGTTGCGGACAAGTTTCACGTGCATATTTAGGCGGATAACCTGAAACCGGGTCGTCATAAAGGACGCATACAATCTTAGCCATCTTTAAATTCTCCTAGGCATGGAGACCCCTTGGTGGGATCGTCATAAAAGTGCCCGCTATAAGCGAGCGCCGCGCCGTTTCTGGCGCAATTACAAACAAAACATTGATTAGTCCTTTGGCGGCAATTCCGAGTGTTTCGATCCGGTGGTTGAATGAGGCATCTCATTCACCGAAAAAACTCGCTTACACGTTTTCGTAAGTTGCAGGGTTCACGATCAAAAGAACTGCTTGAAAGATGGTTGGAAATTGCGGGTCGCAGAATACGCCGTCTGGCCAAAAGCGACCGCACAATTCGCACGTTGATGGCGAATAATCGGCGCATCGAAAGTGAACTCAGCAAATAATGCCTGAAGGACAACGCCCGACTGCACGCGACGCGTTCAGCAACAATGCGGCAACAGACCGTTTGGCTCCGACTGCACAGTTGACTCAAGGTTAGGTAAGGATACAATAAGTAACTGAGAATCACAATCATTCTCATTCTCATTAACAGCGCTAAGAGCAGTTCGCGTTTAGCGCCAAATCCTGCCTAATAATGGATACAAGACAATGCGAAATATTTCTGAATTTGCCGCGCCTGTGGTTACCACGTGCGCGTTGGTACTTGGGGTAAACCACACTATCTGGGCCGGTCCAATGCCGCTCGATTTGCGCACTGATGGTTTGTTGGTGGCCGATTTAACCCGTGACGCTGTTTATTACACGCGAGATCTTAACGCCGATGGCGTGGCCACTGGCGCGGGAGAGGTTAGCATTTACTTCGATGAGAATAATGCTTCCGGTTTGGCTTCGCCGACGAATAGTGTTTTCTCGGTTTTCCAATCGGAAACCGGGCACATTTACATTGGTGACGGCACTAGCGACAGTGTCTATCGTTTATCCGACTTTAATGCTGACGGCGACGCGCAGGATGCTGGTGAAGCGCGCGTTTGGTTTTCCGAAGCTAACATGGGTGGATTTACGCTGCCGACGCCAAATTCCGTATATGAGGGACCGGACAATGCGCTCTACATCGTCAACGCCGGCGTCTCTAGCCGGCCGACCGATGCGGTCTATCGAACGATAGACCTTAATAACGACGGGGACGCCAACGACGCTGGTGAGGCAAGCGTCTGGCTTGATTTGTCGAATTTGGCGTCCGCGGTTCTTGGCGGCGGCGTACCGATTAATCGCTCTTCTGCTTTTGATATTACGTTTATTGGCGATACTGCCTACATTGCTGACACCGTGGGTGGCGAACCGGATACGGTTTTTCGGGCCCACGATGCGAACTTCAATGGGCAAATCGATGCGGGTGAACTTAACGTTTTTATCGATGACAACAATCTGTTTGGCGTGCCTGTCGCTACTGGGCTGGTATCAAATCAACAAGATAGTCTGTTTATTTTAGAAAGTTCCTCGAGTGCTGATCAGACGCTATATCGTCTCCAAGACGAAGACGCTAGCGGTGCCATTGATGATGTTGGCGAGGCCGTTGAGGTTTGGAATGAGGCGCAGGTAGGTGCGCTAGGCGTGCAGCTTGGCAGCGCGTTCAGTCTTGCGATTGGTCCAAATGGAGAAATAAGCGTTGTATCAGGCGGGGCAGATTTAAGCGACAACGTATTCAGATTAGTTGACCAGAACGGCGATGGCGATTTCCTTGATGCAGGTGAAACATTGTTGTGGGCAGCGGGAAATGGTTCAGGGGTGTTTGCCGATTTTGCGCGCACTGCAGAATACATCAGTGTCGTTGCGCCTGTTCCGTTACCGGCGCCGGCGCTATTGCTTTGCACAGGGTTAGCGTGCTTATGCCGATCACTGCGCCGAGCGAAGGCTTAAGCCTTCGCAATTTAAATTTCTTTAAGCGCGGAGGAGCATTTGTGTCCAAGAGCTGGCACAAATCGGCGCGCCAGGATTTATACCTAGTGTGATTGAACCGGACGGAAAACAAGCGGGCTTGTACGACCCTTGCATCTCACACGACGCGTGTGGGGTTGGTTTTATTACCCGTAAAGACGGTCAGCCGTCTCATGATGTGTTACGTAAGGCGCACGAGGCATTGTGCGCCGTTCCACATCGCGGCGGTATGTCCTCGACTGGTGTGGGTGACGGTGCAGGCATCGCAATAGATTTATCCGCGAATTTTTTTTCCGGCTTGGTTGATAAACCACTGGTAAGCGGCGGGTTCGGTGTCGGCAATTTTTTTATGCCTTCCGAGGAAAATCAACAAGACAATGCTCGTCAGTTAATTGACGAATCGCTCGCACAAGCGGGTATGCTGATATTGCATCAGCGCAACGTCCCGGTAAATACAAACGCCATTGAGCCTCGTGGGGTCCCACTGCAACTACCAATCCGACAATGGGTATTTGACGCGCCTGAAGAAATCAGTGGTAAAGAACTGGATAAGGTAATCCACGCGACATTACTGCGTATTGAATCGATTGCGTACTCTGATGAAAAATTTCGTGGACTGTATCCGTTGTCGCTATCGGTGCATACGCAGGTTTTAAAGGGGCGCGTGAGTTCTTGGGAGTTAGTGCCTTATTTTATGGATCTCTCTGATCCGAATCACAGCGTTCACACGCTGTTTTTCCATACGCGGTTTTCGACCAACACTGATCCGCATCCATCAATGGCGCAGCCTTTTCGTCTGATCGCTCATAATGGCGAACTGAATACCGATAAAAAAAACAGGCTCTCTGAAACGGCAGTCGCGACCGCGAAAAACAAAGCAATCATTCGTCCGCAAGGCCAATCAGACAGCTGTCGTTTCGACCAAACGCTTAACGCGCGTGTTTTTGATGACGAGATGGACCTGGTGACTGCGGTCGTCTCGATGATGCCGCCGGCTTGGGAGAATGACAATTCTTTGTCGCCAGCGGTACGCGATATGTTGGCGTTTTTCGCGCTATATGAGGAAAAAAATGATGGGCCGGCCGCATTAGTCTTCGGTAACGGCCAAGTCATTGGCGCGCGTCTCGATCGGTTAGGTTTACGACCCCTGCGTTCGATTGAAACTGAAGATTATCTTGCAGTGATGTCCGAAGCAGGGCAAATCAACTTCCCCCCGGAAAGCGTGCTTCATCGGGGCCGTATCGAGGCCGGTGGAATGCTCTACTACGATCACGCTGAGCGCCGCATCTACGATACGCAAGCAGCGCTTGAGAAACTAGCTTCTCAGGCGGATTACTCGTCTCTACTAGCGAGTGCCCGCGTGAATATTGATGCACTGCCAAAACCAACTGCCGAACGAACAGCGGCAGTAGAAGATTATCACGGCGATCTCACTACGGCGGGACGGTATGTGGCCTATACACTAAACCAAGAGAGCTTCAAGTTTCTAATGGACCCCATGCTTACCGACGGGGCCGAAAAAGTTTCCGCGATGGGTTACGGCGCCGCGATCAATGCATTGAGCGATCATGAAGGCGGCGTTGCAAAATACTTCAGTCAACGATTTGCACAGGTAACCAATCCGCCGCTCGATTCAATTCGTGAAGCCGATGGTATGACGCTGCGAGTTGCGTTGGGGCGCAAACCGCACGGTGCGTTGGCCGGAAGTAAACAGCTGCTGCTAAATACGCCCATTCTAAGCATGCAAGAAATGCTGCAAATACGGACGCAGGAACATACGCCGTGGGCAGCCTTTGAAATGTTGTATGAACCGAATTTCGAAGATCCGCGCCAAAACGAACAAGCACTGGTAGATGGAATAGATAACCTCGCTGAGCAAATCGTCAATTTCGCCGAAAAGCGTGGTGGTATTGCGATAATTTCAGACCGACAAATTACTCGGTCACGAGCGCCGCTTCCAATGACGCTAGCGGTCTCTGCGGTAAATCAGCGGCTGATTGAACATGGATTACGTTTTCATGTCTCGTTGGTTGTTGAAAGTGGACAAATTGCCTCATCACATCACATTGCATGCGCCTTGGGTTTCGGTGCTAGCGCGATTTACGCATTGTCTGTTCAGATGCGCGCAGAGGAAAAGTTCCCGGACGATTCGTCCGCCGCTTATCGGAAGTTTGTGAAGGCTGCAGAAAAAGCGCTAATGAAGACGATGGGTAAAGTCGGTCTGTGTACGGTTGAAAGCTATTCCGGTGGCGAGTTTTTTGAACCCAACTTTCTTGATACAGGAGATTCTGTTTTTCAACGCTACCTCCCAAATATTCATGCTCCGGTGGGTGGTGTTGGTTTCAGCTCAATTGCGCAGTCGGTCAGTGATTGGCAACGTCGCGCGGCCGCAGTCGAATCTGAAGCCGAAATCCCTATGCTTGGCTTATTCAAAGAGCGAGCCGAAGGTGCCGGGCATTCTTACGGTATAGCGGCAGTACGTGGCTTTGTGGATATGACCGAAGAGGAAATCGCGTTTGCGAATGAGCATGAAATTACCGACTCGC
>JBCCFA010000273.1:0-6531 GCA_039029975.1 Pseudomonadota bacterium | reverse complement strand
GGGGCGACGAAGTACCCGAACTTAGATATTTGTTCTTCGTCGGGCTTATTACCTTTGTATCTGCGCTACGGGTTAAATCAGACGATATGCGCCCCAAAATATTTCACTTCCAATACGCAAAGTTATTTCTAGCGCTAGTGATTTGGATGTGGATGCAGTATTTCTGGGCATTAGACAGAGAGGAACATCTTGAGGGTACTATAGAATACACGAAACACTTCATCATATTTTTTCTGATCTATCGAATTATTGATACAAGAGAAAAAATTATCGGCTTCCTGATTGCGCACATTATTGGTTGTTTCTGGTTTGGATACCTAGCCTTGGGGGCTAGCGGCGGACGTCTTGAGAGTATCGGGGGCCCCGTAGGTGGTTCTAATGAACTCGGAATGCATGTCGCCACGGCATTAATTACAGGCGGCATTATGTGGCTGCTAATAACTGGCTGGCAACGATGGGTGATCTTTGGTGCTATACCGTTTATCGCCAATACGATCGTACTCACCGTTAGCCGCGGTGCCTTTCTCGGCTTCTTCTCAGCCGGTCTCATTGGTGGCGCATTCATACCAAAAAGCTACCGGGGGAAATATTTTGGCCTCAGTATTCTAGCCATGATCCTCATCTCAATGTTGGCACACGAGGAACTCGTCGAAAGATTTGTCGCTACTTGGGAAGCGATAGCCGGAGAAGAACAAGAAATTGACAATAGCGCAGCATCGCGGATTGAAATATTTAGTGCCGGCATGCGGATGGGTCTCGATTATCCATTGGGCGCGGGTTACCGGGGAACTCGGGTGCTCAGCCCATTTTATATGGAAAAGCGACTCCTTTCTGATTCAAGTGGCGGACGCTCTGCTCACAATACTTTCGCAGCGGCCTTTGCAGAACACGGGTTTGTAGGCGCAATAATTTATATTTGGATGGTGTTATCGATAACTCGTGTCTTATTTAGAGTAAATCGTTTAGGTGACCACGCAATGAGTAAACAAGACCGGGCGATCGCCGTATCGCTCATCGCTGCAGTCGCGGGCATGTGGGTATCCGGTAATTTTTCCAATAACCTATTTACTGAAACACAATATTGGCTAGTAGCGGTGTTGTGTTCGTTGCTGGCTTGTACGGTTGAATCCAGCGAGATTGCACATCAACCATCCGGCAAATCCATGAGACGTCATAATCCCATCGTAAACGGTCCTGCTTCCTAAGTGGCACGACGCACTGAAAATTACTGAAGAAAATTCGGCTATGAAACCAAATCGTATTGAGCGGGAAAAAAACTTTCACGATATTCGTTTTGAAAGTGAAGACCCAAGAAAATCTGTCAAAAAATACTACTCGGTGGTTCAAAGCACCAAAAGAATTTATCGTGAGCATGTCATTTCGGCCTGTCGCGACAAGGCGCTATTAGAATTAGGCTGCGGACCAAGTGGTAGTACCCATCTTTGGCATCGGTCGGGCGCAAAAGTAACTGGCATAGATATCTCTCCAGAGGGTATAAAGAAAGCCGTCAAAACCGCGGAAGAGAAGAATCTGGATATTGCTTACCATGCGATGAACGCGGAACGCACAGAGTTCCCGGATAATTCGTTCGATCTAACGGTAGGGATGGGCATTATCCATCACTTAGAACTCCACACTTGTTATAAAGAGCTAGCAAGAATACTCAAGCCGGGCGGTTCAGCTATTTTTATGGAGCCACTCGGACATAATCCGCTGGTCAACCTTTATCGCTACGTTACCCCGAGTTTGAGGACCGAGGATGAACACCCATTGTTACTTCAAGATATTGAATTAGCCAAAAATTACTTCGACGAAGTGACACCTGAGTATTATCAACTGTGCTCGCTCGCAGCATTTCCATTCCGAAAAACTGATTTATTCGAAACAGTATCTTCGAAATTAGAACGATTCGACCAGGCTTTGTTCGAAATCGTCCCTTATCTTAAGCGACACGCCTGGGTCTGTATCCTTAAATTGGGCTCCCCCCGTAAAACAAACGATAGCTCTGCGGAGAAATCCAATGGTCATTAGCCACGAATTAAAATTTGTCTTTATCGAGGTCCCGCACACCGGGTCCCATTCCATTACGCAAGAATTGTTGGAGCATTTCTCTTGCGAAAGGATTTTGCGCAAACACGCTAACTTAAGTCAGTTTCTCGGCCAGGCTTCGAAGGAAGAACGAAAATATTTCAAGTTCGCCACCGTTCGGAATCCTCTTGATACAGCGGTCACAGACTATTGCAAACTTGAGGGAAATCATAAGGGTCAGTACACCAACCCAAGCGCACTCCTTAAGAACGGCGGGCATGTCACAGAGGAGCACTTGGCACAGTTCAATTTTATCCACGACAACCAAGCTGATTTCTCAGATTTCATGAGGGAATTTAGGAATAAGATTTATCATAATTGGTTTCTGCTAGGGTCGGAACAAATGGATTTTGTGATCCGCTTTGAAGACCTTCAAAGTGGATATAAAGAAGCTCTAAAGCGAATCGGTGTGCAAACGCCAAGAGATCTCCCGCACGTTAATCCGACAAAAAAGAAACGAAAAAATTTTACCGAGTTCTATTCCGAGGATATCAGAGACATGATTGTTGCCAACTATGGCCCATTCATGCAAAAGTGGAACTATAGTTTCCCAGAAACATGGGGCGAAAGAAGCATTCCCCTAACGAACAGGATGAGATTCGACGCGTTGGAAAAGTCAGTCAATACTGTTTCTCGGTACTTCACTCTGGACCCAGATACGAAGGTTGTAGGCTCACTAAAACGCATGGTGGAGAAAGTTGCCTGATCGAGCGTTGATGCACCGCGCGATACAGGAATATCACACTTCCGCACTTCCCCGACGAAGGATCTTAGATATCCTTAACTGGTACGCTAGCCCGTAAAGAATCGATACGATTGCGATCAATACCATCGTTCGAACGATTATCAACGCGCACTTCGATGCGAAAATAGCACCACCATACTCGCTTTCAATTTCTGCGTAATCGCTTTGTTGAACGTGAATCTTTGGGAATACGCCCACGAGCAAAGCGATTCCGTCGAAGATATAGCGCTCTAGGGTACGATTACCGATATCTATATAGACAGATTCGATAAATCTAAAATACTCGGCCTGTTCGTCATTGGGAGTAACGCCAATTACGGTGCTCTCCAAGTTCTGTTTCTCATAGTAAGCCGAACGGGAGTCCCGTGTTGGATGATAAGGCCTTATTATTATTTCGTCGGCCGTCTCATTCAAAAGATCGCGAGCGGATACCAGCGAATTTTTATCATAAAGCACTCCCCCTTCTAAAAGATCCAGTATTCCGGCTTTTTCCGCTCCGTCTATTTCCATTGCCGCCTCGAGTGCAACGTGTCCTTTCCCTTGGACAAACCCGGGTAATCTTAGAAGGTGCACAATTGCGAAATCAATTCGGTTTTCTACTAACCAGTAAGCAAGCCCATGGGCCAAGTTAGAACAGTCGCCCTTCCCTTGCTTGATAGCTCTTTCGTATCTCCGCATTGGAAGCACGTCGGTAAATCGGCCTCGCTCATACGGAATCGATTCAATTAATGCGCCGGCATCGAACGTTTTTTCTAGCGTTAGCTCGACGTGTTCTGCGAGCGTTGCACCCGATTGTAAAACAGCCAGCTTCAGGAATTTTTGCGGCGACAATGAAAACAAAACCACTAATAGAAAAACTAAAACGACAAGGAATAATTGGACTCGTATTATTTTTCGTATCACCGCATTTTACTCAGATTTAAGGTCACATTCTCTTTCTCGTCGAAACTGTCGATAACAATTCCATGTTGGATAACATTAGCTCTAGACCGCCGTTATCGCGAATATCCGATAAACGTCAACTAGTTACTGTATCTGCCTCAAAATAGCATCCAATTCGCTACTTCCTCGGCGCCTAGACCATCTTCCAAGTTGCGCATCATTTCGCGACACAAGATGACCATCTGTGTTTTCGAGTGTATTGAAGATCTCAAATAAGCGAGAAACTATCGACGCATCGGAATCATTATCTACAACATACGCACCTTCTATGCCTTTTAATTTTCTGGCCGTAGCCCCATCGGGATGCGTGAGCGCCAAAATAGGCCGGCCGCTTCGAAGATACTCATAAAGTTTCGCCGGGATTTGATCATTGCATGATTCACCCTGAATAAGCAGTAACAAGTCGCTATTGAGCATTTCTTTAAGCGATTCTACGTAACCAACTGGCTCCGCCAATTTCACATGTTCGCCGAGACCGTACTGAGCGATTAGCGATGCATAATATTCATCATATCCCGTTGCGCGCAGGACGACTTCGAGACTTTTTCCCGTGTCGCTGAGTTTGGGTGCGATCTTTTTAAGCGCCTCGAAAAGGTAGCGTGGATCACGATGATTCGGGTACATCGTACCGCTATGGAGAATCTTAATTTGATTCGCGGAAACCGATAAACTTTCGTGGTGTTGTCCGTCTAAGGCGTTGTCGAATAGTGCCTCATCATAGCCATTTTCTATGACGTGGAAATCTAAGGGATTTTTTTCTGGATACTTGCCGATATAGTGCTGCTTCGCGTTGTCATTCGTCACAACCGCTTTTGTACACTGTTTGATCGTGCGCTGTTCTACCCACTTGTGCGCCCGACGACGAAGCTTGGTATCCGGGTGGTCTTTCATCAGCATTGGATCACGAAAATCGGCTATCCACGGCTTGCGAGTAGACTTTGCTAACCAGTACGCGGCTAAATGAGCACTCGCAATTGGGTAGGTAGAAAAAATGATATCGGTGGCGTGTCGTTTAATATGAACGTATCCGGAAATCGTTGCGGATATCGCCCACGAAATATAACGATCGGGCCACTCAAATAGATCGGGATATCGGCCGCGAATTGAAAACGCACTTGCCGAATCTAAGGCATATGTCCTTATAACTTTCACGCCGTCAGGGATGAGTTGCTGATTCTTACTGTCCTGGCTTTCCTGACCAACGAGAGCGGACGTAAGTACGGTCACCTGCCAACCGAGCTCTGTCAGATCGCGGGAGAAAGCGAGTGTTCTTAGCAACCCGCTGCTCCCCTGAGTGGGTGGATAATGAAAGCCAAGAATTAAAATAGATTGGCCGGTCACGACTTAAGCAACTAAGGTTTTCCGAAATCGTCCGCCGATCCCATGTTCACTGCATTGGGCCACGATCAGTCACTTTAAAATTAACCAGTGTAGGATCAACAGTCGACAAAAACTGACGAAGAACGTCTCGCGCATCTTCAACGGCACCTAACACGGGGACAATGGCGACAACCTGAGCGCCGCCGCGATATTTGCCGGTGATGCGCGCTTTAATCAGCGACCATTTCACCTCTCCTCGACCCGTTAATATCCGATCGTTAACATCGAACCACGTCCAAGTAATATGTTGTTGTCCAAACCGGCGAAGCACATATTCCTCGACCTGAGGAATATTTTTGACATTAGTTCGAAGCACTTCCGGACCCGCTAAGCGTTGCCATTTCTCCTCGTCGTACAGTGAGTTAGCCCTATTCTCAAGCTCTCCGTGGGTATCCGGATTAAGATATAACGTCATCTCTAGACCCACCGACAACTCAGATTCTAATTTAGATACGAAGCTAGACTGCAACCGGATTGGATTCCCAGCATAAGAGCCAAAAAGCGCGAGTCTGCTATTTTCAACTAGCTGCCATGGTTCGCGCGGCTTCATAGCGTATTCGTCATCGACGAGCGGAACTTGAGTCGTACGCATAACGAGTAAGCTTATGAACGCAACGCAAATAAGCACAAATGATAAGGGCTTTATCGCATTTCCCTGCTGTGCGTCACCGTCGCTAGTCCAACGCCGCGCGCCATTGTCTCCGGCCAGACTGAAAGATTTATCACTGAATGTATTGCCTATCGCAAATAGAATGAATATGACGATTCCGAAAAAGACCCAACCATAGATATAATGATCGACACCAATTGCATACTTGTAATTAGACAAGTGCGCAATCATGACAATGCCATAAGCTCGCAAACCGTTGGCAACCAGAGGCACGGCTATTGCCAACAGCATAAAAGCGGCGCGGCGCCAATTGCTAACGTATTGTGTGTAGGCAAAGACAGTCCCGACGGCAAGAGTTGCGATCAGGTAATTGATACCGCTACAGGCTTTTGCGACGTGGAATTGCCCACTCGGAATCGTTAGATACCGCCCCTCCATGAACACCGGAATGCCGGTCAATCTGAGCAGATTGACCACCACATCGGCTGTTAAATCGCGCAAGTACGGTACTAAAATCTCGCCTTCCGGTACGCTAAAGTATAAATACAATAGGGGGAAAGCAATCACGCGGGCGCGGACGTTACCAATAAGTGCCCAAACGAGGCCAACGATAATGCCGACGGCTGCGATATGCTGAATAACAGCGATACTTAGAAAAGCGCCTATTGCCCAAACAACGGCATTCAAGCTCGCGTAAATCGCGCCCCACCAAGAGATAGTCGGTGGACACGCCAGCAACTCTTCGCGTCGGTCGTGTATTAAATAG
>JBCCFA010000272.1:0-6537 GCA_039029975.1 Pseudomonadota bacterium | reverse complement strand
GGTAAAGACTACATTGTTATTCAAGTGCAATCTAGCACTTGGGCAGCCCGAATCCGCTATATAGTGCCCGCCATTATCGACAATTTCAAACGTCACAGCGCTTTTTCTGAATTGATTGAAGTTCGCATTCGGACTGCGGTCCAGGATCATCGAGAGATCCAAGCACCAGTCCAAGCGAAAACCAGCCCTAAATTACAAACTATTGAAAATATTGAGAATTTTGCGGACTCTATGGCAAACGATGAGTTGGGTGCTGCGCTGAAGCGCCTTGCTCAAAGCGCCAAGAAGTTGCCTTAACGGAGGTTTTTAAACCGCCAATGGAGATTGCCGAAGGCAGTGCTTCTCAGGTGAATTAAGAAAAAGGCTAATTCGCCGGCATTGGCTGCAGGAACGAGATTGGTGCCGCTTTTTCGCTCTCGTAGGAGACTAGCTCCCAGGCAGATTCGTTTTCGAGAAGCTGGCGCAGCAGCCGGTTATTCAACTCGTGTCCAGATTTATGCCCATGAAATGAGCCAATCAGGCTGTGGCCGAGTAGATACAGATCACCAATTGCATCTAGGATTTTATGTTTTACGAACTCGTCTTCATAGCGAAGGCCGTCCTCATTCAACACGCGATAGTCGTCGACAACGACGGCATTATCTAAACTGCCGCCCAACGCCAGATTGCGTTCTCTTAAGAGTTCAACGTCGCGCATAAAGCCGAAAGTGCGGGCACGACTGACTTCTTTAACGAAAGAGGTGGTCGAAAAGTCTATCTCGGCGCATTTGCTGCTTTGATGAAAGAACGGATGATCAAACTCAATGGAAAAAGAGACTTTGAAACCATCGAAGGGCTCGAATCGGGCCGTTTTGTCGCCATCCGCCACTTCGACCGTTTTCTTAATTCGTATGTAGCGCTTAGCGCAAGCTTGCTCTTCGAAGCCAGCTGATTGGATTAAGAAGACAAACGGCCCAGCGCTGCCATCCATAATTGGCACTTCAGGTGCGCTAACATCGACATAAGCATTGTCTATGCCTAGGCCAGCAAAAGCAGAAAGCAAATGTTCAACAGTGGCGATACGATCGCCGTCTTTAATCAAGCTCGTTGATAGACTGGTGTCACCGACATTTTCGGCTCGAGCAGGGATTTCGACACTGGGTTCTAGATCGGTGCGTCGAAAGATGATGCCTGTATCGGGCGCAGCCGGTCGCAGGGTAAGAAATACTTTCTTGCCCGAATGCAGCCCTACACCAGTTGCTCTAATTACGTTTTTTAGTGTTCGTTGCTTTATCATTTATCCCCCTCGCCCCCCCAAGCAAAGGTTCACTAAGTCCCTGATCATAGCATACAAATTCGCAAACCGGGAATTTTCCCACTCTCCAATTAGCGCAATTGATCAGTCCGCTTGTCTGCGCAGAAACGCCGGGATATCTAGATAATCAGGATCGGTTTCCGTATCAGCGCCGCTATCAACAGGTTCGGGTTGATTTCTGATGATAGTAGGACGTTCAAGCACCGCGTAATCCAGATCGCTTTCGGCTTCGGCCGCGTTTTTCTCAACCAAAGACGGTTGCTCGCTAGTGCGCATCGTTGAGCCACCAATTCCGGTAGCGACCACGGTGACACGAACTTGATCGTCCATTTGCTGATCGATCACGGTGCCGACGACGACCGTTGCGTTATCCGAGGAAAACGCCTTCACGGTGTTACCAACTTCTTCGAACTCTCCCATGGTGAGATCCATACCCGAAGTAATGTTGACTAAGATTCCCCTCGCTCCTGAGAGATTGACATCTTCAAGTAAGGGACTGGAAACCGCTGCTTCGGCGGCCTGACGGGCGCGGTCGGTTCCACGGCCACTACCAGATCCCATCATCGCCATGCCCATCTCGGACATCACGGTGCGAACATCTGCAAAATCCACGTTAATCAAACCCGGGCAGGTAATTAACTCGGCAATCCCTTGCACGGCTCCTAGTAAAACATCGTTAGCGGCCTTAAAGGCGTCCAATAAGCTGATGTCGCGCCCTAACACACTTAGCAGTTTCTCATTCGGAATGGTGATCAGCGAATCAACATACTGAGCTAACTCTTCGATGCCGGCCGAAGCGACTTCGCCGCGTTTTTTGCCTTCAAACGGAAATGGTCTGGTCACGACCGCAACCGTGAGAATGCCCATCTCCTTGGCAATTTGAGCGACCACAGGTGCAGCCCCCGTGCCAGTGCCACCGCCCATGCCGGCCGTAATGAAAACCATGTCGGCCCCCTCGAGAACGTCAGAGATGCGTTCTCGGTCTTCAAGGGCTGCTTGTCGACCAATATCAGGGTTAGCACCTGCCCCCAAGCCTTTCGTTATATCACTACCCAGTTGCAACGCTGTTTTCGCCGCAGACGCTTTAAGCGCCTGAGCGTCGGTGTTGGCGCACACGAAATCTACGCCCTCAATTGATGCACCGAGCATATGCTGGACCGCGTTTCCGCCGCCACCGCCCACACCAATGACTTTTATCACCGCGCTTTGACTGTAAGCGTCAACTAATTCAAACATAATCCACCCTCCGGGTTTGCTTAGCGTGCCTGTTAAGCATGCCACAATTTATTCGTTGATAACCAAATTTTCCAGCACTATTTCCAAATATTTTTGTGGGCACTTTAATCGCTCTTTTGTCGTGCGCTTGTGCGCCGATATTGAGTTCTTGCTTATTAAAAATTTCCATGAAACCAGTTTTTCATTCGTTCCCAAATACTTGAGTTCGAGTCATACAAATGATGCTTTGCTGAGCTATCTCCAGCCTGCGAACCGAACAATAAGAGCCCGACGCCCGTTGCATAGATCGGGTTACGAACTACATCGATCAAACCGGAAATATATTGGGGAGAACCTAAGCGGACCGGCATGTTAAATACCTCCTCCGCCAGCTCAATCGCACCTTCCATCTTCGAGCCGCCGCCGGTGAGGACCACGCCCGCGGCTACCATTTCCTCAAAGCCACTGCGTTTGAGTTCCGCAGCCACCAAATTGAACAACTCTTCATAACGTGGTTCAACAACCTCCGCTAAAGTCTGTCTAACCAGTCTCCGCGGCGGGCGATCGCCGACGCTAGGCACCTCAATTGTCTCTTCCGGATTGGCTAACTGCGTGAGGGCGCAAGCATACTTGATTTTAATGTCTTCGGCATGATGTGTGGGCGTTCGTAAGGCCACAGCAATGTCATTTGTTACCTGGTCCCCAGCAATTGGGATCACCGAGGAGTGATGAATTGCGCCGTTGACAAATATTGCGATGTCCGTGGTGCCACCGCCGATATCACACAAACATACCCCCAAGTCCTTTTCGTCCTCGGTTAGCACGGCATACGACGAAGCCAGCTGCTGAAGAATGATATCGTCAACATCAAGACCGCAACGTCTTACACACTTAATGATGTTCTGCGCGGCACTTACCGCCCCCGTCACCATATGCACCTTAGATTCGAGCCTTACGCCGGACATGCCAATGGGTTCTCGGATGCCCTCTTGGCCATCAATCACAAATTCCTGCGGCAGGATATGCAATATCTTCTGATCCGCGGGGATAGCGACGGCCCGGGCTGCGTCAATCACACGTTCCACATCAGCCGTATTTACCTCGGCCTCCCGAATCGCCACAATGCCGTGTGAGTTGAGACTGCGAATGTGGCTGCCCGCAATGCCTGCAAATACAGAGTGTATTTCGCAACCTGCCATCAGTTCCGCCTCTTCGATCGCACGCTGTATCGATTGAACAGTGCTCTCGATATTCACGACCACACCTTTTTTCAAGCCGCGCGAGGCGTGCGAACCTATACCGACTACTTCGAGCTCGCCGTCTTCGCCGATTTCGCCAACGATCGCCACAACTTTAGAAGTCCCGATATCTAAACCGACTATTAAGTTCTTTTCCGCTTTCTTTGCCATTTAAATCTGCCAGATTACAAATCTACCCTTGTTGGTTTCCAACCGTCGGGGCAGTCACCACCGGCGGCGAATCGACAAAATATCTCACAGTCAAACCGTTCGTGTAGCGGAGATCGATGACCGACACGCGCGCCCATTCTTCGGTCAGTGCGCCTTCGTAGGCTGTTTTGAACCGGGCCAACTTCGCACCCAAATCTCCTCGGCCAAGATTGATCACCACACCACCCTTTGTTTTTAATTGCCATGAACGACGTTCGTTCATACGCAATTTCGTTAGCTCTATTCCGAGCTCATTAAAAAACGATTTGAGTTCCCGATATTTAGCTAGGACTAATGTTTCTGTGCCGATTGGTCCGTCAAGTTTGATCAAATGTTGCTGCGGGCTTAGCCGGCTCGGGGCAAAAATATCTGCATCTTCGTTGAGCAAGGCATGCTCACCCCATAACGCCACCGGTTCCTGTTCACGAATACTGACCCGAATACTATCCGGCCAAATTCGCCTCACTGAAACCGCTTCAATCCACGGGTTATTACCCATTTTTGTTTGCAAGAAATCGACATCGAGACTGAAGAAGCCGCCTACCACGGCTTCAGATACTAGCGATTCAACATCGGTGTGTTTTAAGTTAATGAATTCGCCATCGACAGCAATCTTTGTAATCGGGAATTTCTGAGGATCGTTGATCAATTGGAAGAAGTATCCGAGCCCGAGAAACGTCAGGAAACCTAAAATACCAAAAATGTACACCAGCGGATGGCGCCCGGGGTTTTTAGACAGTTCAGTTGATGTTTCCATGTCGATTCGGCGCGCCATTATCGACCTGTCCCGTCAAAACTGGTAGCAAGAATTTTAAGCACCAAGGTGCGGTAATCAATGTCAGTTGCAGCAGCAGCCATTGGCACAAGTGAATGATCGGTCATGCCTGGTACGGTATTCACTTCGATAAATTGCGGCCCTGACTGCGGATCCCACATGAAGTCTACCCGTCCCCACCCACTAGCGCCCAGTGCGTTGAACGCTCTTAGTCCTAGCGTTTCGCATTGCTCTGTCGACGCATCAGATAGGCCGGCCGGACAATGGTATTGCGTCGATTGTGAGAAATACTTGGCCTCGTAGTCGTAAAATTCATGTGGTGTTTCCAATCGAATGATGGGCAGCGCCTCGTTGTCCAAAATGGACAGCGTGTATTCCTCACCGTCTATATATTGTTCGATAATTACACTGTTGTCGTACTGGAAAGCTTGCGCCAGCGCGTCTGGCAAGCTCCCAGCTTCGTCCACTTTGGAAATACCGATACTCGATCCCTCCCTAGCCGGTTTCACCATCACTGGAAAGTGGCGAACATCAATGGCGTTTGCGCTGTCATTGGGTGTAACACATTTAAAAGCGGGTGTCGGTACGTCGCAATCTCGCCAGATTTGTTTGCTGCGCAATTTATCCATGGCAAGGGCTGAGCCCAACACGCCACTACCGGTGTAGGGCAATCCGCGCAAATTAAGCAAGCCTTGGACCTGACCATCTTCGCCACCACGGCCATGTAAGGCGATGAAGACTCGATCAATTGACGATTCGGAAATAGCTTCCTCGACATCGGTGTTCCAAATCATTTTTACCGCATCAACATTAGAATCACAAAGCGCCTGATAAACCATCTCACCGCTCTTTAGCGATATTTCTCGCTCTGCCGATAATCCGCCCATCAGCACGCCAACCCGTCCCGCTTTAGCAACAATTTCAGTATTTGTTTGCGCGGCGTTCGTCACTGTGCAACCTCGTGGCTAGGGTTTCCAATAATCCTGACCTCAGGTTCAAGTAGCACGCCGAATTGTTCTAAGACGATTTTCTGCACATGTTTGATTAGTTGCTCTATCTCCTCGGCATTAGCACCATCTTGGTTTTCGATAAAGTTGGCGTGTTTCAGTGATACAGAACATCCACCAATGCTAAACCCCTTCAACCCGGCTGCTTCGATTAATCGGCCAGCATGATCTTTTGACGGGTTTTTAAAAACCGACCCACAGCTGGCTACGCCCGTGGGTTGCGTACTCGCACGTTCGGATAGTAGTTCGCGGATTCGAGCTTGGCCGGCAAGTTCGCTAGACGCCTCCGCGTTTGCTGTTCGTTCGAACAGAAGCGTTGCTTCGATAAACCAATGATCGTTTGGTAAGGCCACATGCCTGTAGCCGGTCGCGTAATCGCCCGGCATTATTTCTGTCTTGTTGCCAGCTCGATTAATCACTCGTGCGCTATTCACTAATTCCCACGTTTCACCACCGAAAGCACCCGCGTTCATAGCCAAAGCACCACCGATCGTACCCGGGATACCCGCTAAAAACTCTGCGCCAGTAAAACCTCGCTTAACGCTTTCCTTGGCAATTTTTGCGCAAGGGACTCCGCAGTCAACGCGTAATACATGGCTGTCCTGCCACGAGAGTTGATTCAATCCTTTCGTTGTCGATATGACCAAACCTGAAATCCCCCCATCTCTCACGAGGACATTGCTACCCAAACCCAACCAGGTGATTGGATAATCTGAAAAGTGCATCAGGACAGTCGTTAAATCGTCTGAATCGACAGGCTCGAAGAAATACTCCGCGCTCCCGCCAGTTCGCCATGAG
>JBCCFA010000271.1:0-6555 GCA_039029975.1 Pseudomonadota bacterium | reverse complement strand
ATTTCGGTGAGCGAATCGCTGCGCTTGGTACAAGAGTACGCCCCAATCAACTTTAACGGAATGCACGCGAGCTTGCGTCAAAATGGCGTTTATCTCCTCGTCGCCAAGATGATAGATGGATTAGGGTTGGTTTATGCGCGTGCGTTGCGCCGCGAGTTAAACGCCAAACTGATTATTGTTGGCGATGAACTTATGCCCGCGCCGGCTGAATGGGATCGCTGGTTGGCGACGCACGGTGCCATGCACCCGGTTAATCAGTTGATAAACGCGCTGCAACGTCTGGGGCGCGAGGGCGAGGACTATTTGTTCATCCCTGCCAATACGCACCAAGTCGATTCTTTAACGAATGCAATTGCCACGGGTGAAGCGCGTTTTGGCGCAATCAACGGCGTGTTCCACGCCGATGTCATGGGTGACGAAGCGGCCTGTGAACTAGCATCCCTCGATGAGGACGAATATGCACGCATTACGCGTGAAAAGATGCCGGGCGCAAGCGCCTTGGCGAGTGCGTTGAACGGACATTCGCCTGATTTTGTATTACTACAATCGTCGCTATCGACCTTAGTTGGTGGTCACGGCTTTTGTGCATACGCCGCGGCTAGCGCTTATTTCGACGCGTTCGCCGAAAATCAGTCAGCATCCGGTACCCCTTGGTATGCGATCGATTGGGATGCCTGTTTACCGCCGTTGATGAACGAGAGCAGCGAAAACTTAACGCAGACTGCGCTAATGGAACTTGCCATCAAACCAGACGAGGTTTGGACGGCATCGTTGGCTGTACTGGGCCAACAGCAATTTAGCAGAGTCGCAGTCACCAATCGGAGCTTAACGGGCCGTAGGCATACTTTACACACAGAATCTGCCGCGCCTAAGTTATTAGACAATCGAGATCGGCCAGCATTAGAGACCCCGTATGTTGCTCCGCGAACAGAACTTGAGCGAGTGGTTGCCGATGAAATGGGCAATCTTTTGGGCATTTCGGCCATTGGGGTTGATGACGATTTCTTTGCGCTGGGTGGACATTCCTTATTGGCTATTCAGGCCGTCACCCGTTTGCGAAAAACTTACGGGGTAGAATTACCAATGCGTGCATTTCTCTATGGCACGCCAACCGCCGCTGGGATCGCCGCAGTACTTGAAGAAAGCTTGGCTGAGATCGACAGCAGCACAATAGCCACCGTAGAAAATTTATTGGATGACCTAGAAGGTGATCTGCAAGATCACGCGGCAAAAAGCGATTAGGAGACCTTTCTCGCATGCGGTTTAGTTTGTTTTTTTTTGACGGAGACGGTGCGGGCGAAGCGTCTGAACGTTATCGATTGTTGTTTGACAGTGCTCGCTTTGCTGATGACAACGGGTTTGACGCTGTATGGACGCCGGAAAGACACTTTCATGCGTTCGGGGGGTTATATCCGAACCCGGGTTTAACAGCCGCGGCTTTGGCCATGGTGACCAACAACGTGCAACTTCGCGCCGGGAGTTTGGTGTTACCGCTACATCATCCGGTGCGCGTTGCCGAAGACTGGGCGGTGGTCGACAACTTGTCGGGTGGCCGCGCCGCGCTGGCCGTCGCTTCCGGTTGGACAATGGATGAGTTCGTCTTATCTCGTGAAGCGCACGGTCGACGCCGCAGCTTGATGTGGCGTTCGCTCGATCAAGTTCGCCGTTTGTGGCGCGGCGAAACGCTCAACTTTGACGACGCCAATGACAAATCGATCAGCGTCCGCACGCTACCAAAGCCGGTGCAGTCAGAGCTACCAATTTGGGTGACCTGCCAATCGACAGAAACATTTCTCGAAGCCGGGCGTTTGGGATTTAATGTTTTAACGTCTTTGTTGGGGGGCACCGTTGACGAAGTTGCCGACCGCGTCATGCGTTACCGCGAAGCGCTGGAATTGAATGGTCACGATCCGAATGACTACACCGTTTCTCTCATGCTGCATACCTTCCTTGGCGAAGATGAGGAAAGTGTTAAACGTGATATTCAAGAGCCATTTGGCGAGTACTTAAAAACCCATTACGCCTTGTTGGAGAATTTCGCCCAATCGATGGGGCTTGATATCAGTTTGGATGATTTTTCTGACGACGACTTGGAAAGTTTGCTTACGTTTGGTGTTGAAGGTTTCATGCAGCAGCGCTCTTTGATCGGCACGCCAGAGAAATGCGCCGAACTGGTGGCGAAATTAGACAAACTTGGGGTCGATGAGGTTTGTTGTCTCATCGATTTCTTACAAGATTATGATGCCATCATGGGTGCTTTGCCTCACTTAAAAACCCTTAAGACATTGTGCGCCGAATCTGCTGTCGGCGTGTCGGCGTGAGCGGCTTTTTGTATGGTCGATGCCGCAAAAATTGCCGCGCTCCGCGAGCGCATTCAAAACCTAACGCCAGACGCGCGGCTTAAATTTCGAGACAAACTCGAGGCGCAAGGCATCGAGTGGGCATCGATCGCGCCGCTTGCTGACGGCCAGGAACAAGTCACGCGGCCAGATAAATTGCCGCTATCTCCCGAACAAAAACACCTATGGATTTTGCATCAGCTTTATCCAGCGTTAAGCGCCTACCATATCGCTTTTGCGTGGCATTTTTCCGGGACCCTGAATATCGGCGCGTTGCAAGCAAGTATTGATCACGTCATCAATCGACACGAAGCGCTCAGAACAAGCTTTCCGAGTGACGCAGACGGCAATCCTTATCAGCAAATTGTGAGCGCCGCAGATAGGACCCCATTGGTGCTAAACATAAAAGCGATTGGCGACGCATCCGGTTTGCATTCACAGCTTGAAACGGTCGCCGCCCAGCCGTTTGACCTTGCAAGCGGACCTTTGATTCGCCTGGAGGTCCTTGAAAGCGGCTCGCAAAATTATTCGCTTGTCGTCGTTTTGCATCATTTAATTGCCGATGGTTGGTCGCGCGGTATTTTTTTGCAAGAAGTGGCGACGAGTTATCGTGCGTTTTATTGCGACGAAGTGCCGAATTTTCCAGTTTTAGCGCTGCAACCAGCGGATCTCACCATTAAGGCGGCGGACAACGCGCGGGATCAATCCAAGATACGTTCTTTGAGCTGGTGGCGGAAGCAGCTTACTGCGGCAAAGCCAGCTGGTATTCCCGCCGCTCGAAAGCCAAGCGGCGAGATCAATTTTGCGGGCGCCATGTATACCGCTACCTTGCCGCGGGACTTGGCGGACAGCGTTAGATCACTCGCTGTTGCCAATGACGCCAGTTTGTTCCAAACATTTCTGACATTGTTCTTCATGGTGCTCTATCGTTATTCAGGCAAGGAAGATATGACGATCGGCGTGCCTGTGGCGGGGCGAGAAGATCCCGCCAGCGCTCAGTTGATTGGGTTTTTCGTCAACACCCTGGCGTTACGCTGTGATTTCGAGCACGCAGACGCACGGTGTTTTGCGTCTTGGGTGGAGACAGTGAAAGAATCGTTTGCGAACAGTATCGAACATGGACAGGTACCGTTTTCCGACGTGGTTGACACCTTAGGTGTTGCCAGGGAAAGCGCGCGCAATCCGCTCTTCGACGTCATGTTTCAATTGCAAAGCGATAGCTATGGCAGCCAAAATGCGGCGACCCTAGACACCCCGTGGCCGGATCTTGCCGTTGAGCAGCAACCGATTGCTTTGCCTGAAACGAAGTTTGATCTCACCTGGCACATGTTTGATCGCAACAACGAAATCCTTGTTGCGATTGAATATCGCACGGCACTTTACTCAGTTGAGCGGATTGAGGATTTATATCGGCATTTTAATCATTTAATTACCTCTGTCGTCGCCGCACCTCAGGCGCCCGTTGGTACCCACACCTTGTTATCAGCCGGCGAGTTTGCAAAGCAGCTAACGGCTGCCCAAGGGCCTTCCCTTGTTCGCTCTCAACCGGCCGTTTTCCATAGTGCTTTTCAGCAACAAGCTGCTCGTACTCCGCGGGAGGTCGCCGTAACAGACGCTTCTGCGAGCGTGACTTTCGCCGACGTTGAAGTTCGAGCGACCGCCGTCGCAGCTCATCTATCTGCGCGTGGTCTCGGCTTGGAAGATCGCGTTGGCGTTTGTATGCACCGCAGCGCTAACTTGGTGCCCGCTTTGATTGGCGTGTTGATGTCGGGCGCCGCTTTCGTGCCATTAGATCCGAGTTTACCGGCGATGCGGCTTGCCAAAATCGTTCGAGATGCTGGTTGCAAAGTCGTGCTTTCCGATAATTCAGACGACGATGCCAAACAGATTTTTGGTGACACGCCGGTGCTGCTGGATGCGGAAATTGATTCGAACGTGAAAGCGATCGCCGCCGTTGATACGCAACCGAATAACTTAGCCTATGTGATGTACACGTCCGGCTCTTCTGGGGAGCCGAAAGGCGTTGAAATTAGTCACGCTGCGCTGATGAGTTATATCGAATGGTGCCTCGCTACTTATCCTTGGTCGCAAGGTAACGGCGCACCGGTGCAAAGTTCGATCGGTTTTGACGCAACGATTACGAGTTTGCTCGCACCGTTGATTGCCGGCTGCACGGTCCATTTACTACCAGAAGAAGAGGCGCTCGTCGCTCTTGCCGCCGCACTGGAAAGCGAACTTAGTTTGGTCAAACTAACGCCAGCACATCTGCAATCTGTAACGCCGTTGCTCGACTCAAAGATTTTACCGGCGAGTTTACCGTCGGCGTTTGTTATTGGTGGTGAAGCATTAACCACGGCGCACGTGGCTTGGTGGCAAGAACATTATCCAGCAATTCAACTTATTAACGAATACGGGCCGACCGAAGCCACGGTCGGTTGCGCAAACTATACCGTCCGCGGCAACGAGGGCGATGCGATTCCGATTGGTCATCCAATTGCGGGTGCCGAACTTTATCTCTTAGACAGTGCTATGAATCTTTTGCCGGACGGGCTGCCAGGCGAAATTTATATCGGTGGTGCTGGTTTAGCCCGCGCTTACCATAACCAAGGCGCGCAAAGTGCGGCAGCATTTGTCCCCAATCCCTATGCGACGGCCGATAACAAACTCAGCACCTTACTGTATAGAACCGGCGATCTTGCCCAACGCTTGGCAAGCGGAGACATGGTTTACCTGGGTCGTCTCGATGAGCAATTTCAATTGCGCGGCTATCGCATTGAGCCCGGAGATATCGAAGCCGCGCTTACTCGCCACGCAGATGTGGCCGAAGCCGCCGTAGCGATTCGCCAGCGCGCCAATCGGCCCGCACTGATCGCTTATGTTAAGCGCAGTGGTGCCGAGAGCGCGCCGAACGCAGCTCATCAATGGCGGGAATTTCTCAAAAACCAGCTGCCGCCTTGGATGGTCCCAGATCTTTTTGTTGAAGTTGAAGCGCTGCCTCTCACCGCTAACGGCAAGCTAGACAGAGACGCCTTACCGGCGCCAACGATTCGGGAACAAAGCGAAAAAGTTAGCCCACGTAGTGACATTGAAGTGGTTCTGGTTAATGCCTGGCGCGAGGTACTCGGTCTAGAGGCAATTGGAATCACCGATAACTTCTTTGAAATCGGCGGCGATTCTATAGGCGTCATGCAAATAGTCGCCAGAGTTCGACAAGCCGGCTGGCATTTTGAACCGCGTGATTTGTTTGATCATCAAACGATTGAGGCGCTCGCCGGGCGCGCTTACCGCCGCGACGAAACGGCCAATAAAGAAGAAAAACTCCCCAGTGAAGCCTTCGAATTAAGCCCAATCCAATGGCAATTTTTGGCGAACGACCCAATTGCGCCGTCGCACTTCAATCAATCGATTCTGCTTGAAGTGAACGAGCGACTGGATCTTGAACGACTGCGAGAAGCAGTTGATGCAATTAACGAACGACACGCAACGCTACGATTGCGCTTTGAGAAAACGACGAAAGAAAACGGAGAGGCGATTTGGTGCCAACGTTATAGCCCGGTGGAGCGCGGACAGATTCCGGTAGAAGAAATCTCAATCGACGGTGATGAAAAGACGCTCGCGACTTCCATTGCGGAACGTCAAACCTATTTAGATATTGCGAGCGGCCCGGTACTCAGCTTGAGCTTTATTAAGCGTGCTAACGCGATTGGCGATCGTTTGCTATTGGTAGCGCACCATTTAGTGATGGACGGCGTGTCATGGCGCATATTGCTAAATGATTTGCAGCTGGCTTACGGCACCGCTATGCGCGCTGAGCAGCTCTCAACTGATTCTCAAATTACCTCCAGCTCGTTTTATCGGTGGCGCGAACACTTAGTCGACAATTTGCCGCGCTTCGAAACGCAGCGTGATTACTGGGCAGACATTTGTCGCATGAATGGTGTTTTGCCGAAGGATTTTGACGATATCGCGCCGCCCGTAATCGAAAATGTCGAAGAAGTTGTGGCGACCATTCCAAACGATCATCTGGAAGACGGCAAACCCGGCAAGTTGCTCGAGCAGCAGCTAATTGCGGCAATGTTTGCCACCGTGAGTCGATGGACGGGTTTGGGATCCGTAGTGATCGATATTGAAGGACATGGGCGGCATCAATTTGATCAATCCATTGATATTTCACAAACCTTGGGTTGGTTCACCGTGAGATATCCGCTCGCGCTGT
>JBCCFA010000270.1:0-6565 GCA_039029975.1 Pseudomonadota bacterium | reverse complement strand
TTTCAAAAAGCCATAACGATGAAATAATCCGGTCCCTAAAGTGTTCCAATTATTATTTAGTTAAAAACAATTATTGGACGCGTGTCTGTCGATAGTGGCCGCAGTTGCTTGCTAGAATGCTTATAGTTTCGGTGAACAAAAAATAAGATTAGGCCATGGGGAATTTCGAAAACCGCTTTGGTAGTTGGGTCGTAGCGCGACGAATACCAATTGTTATCGTGTCGTTGCTATTAGTGGTGTTAGCGGCGAGTGGGGCGCGGCACCTAACAATTACCAGCAGCTACAGGGTTTATTTCGGGCCAACTGATCCGCATCGCGTGGCCTTCGAGTTACTAGAAAACACCTATACCAAAGACGATACGATCATGTTCGTTATCGTGCCGCCAGACGGACATGTTTTTAGCGCCCAATCGCTGAGCATTGTCGAAGAGCTAACCGAAAGGGCTTGGCAGATTCCTTATTCGAATCGCGTTGATTCGATCACTAATTTTCAGCACACCTACTCCGAAGACGACGATCTTATTGTCGCGGATTTAGTCAAGAACGCGGCTGACTACACCGCTAGCGATCTTGAGTGGGTAGAGAGTATTGCGCTTGCGGAGCCAGAACTTAAGAATTTTCTATTATCTGAAGAGGCTCACGTGACGGCAGTTAACGTAAACGTACTGCTGCCGGGCATCGATGAAACAGTGGAATTGCCCAGTACGGTCACTTACGCACGCGACTTGATAGCAGAATTCGAAGCGAATTATCCGGGGCTTAAGATCTATATCTCGGGTATGTCTGCCATGCATAACGCGGTAACCGAAGCGGCGACCAGTGATATGACTGTGATCGCGCCGATAAGCTTCGGCGTCATGTTTTTGCTAATTGCATTTTTGGCTGGCGGAGTTATCGGTACGATCGCAACGTTGTTTGTGTTCACGATGTCGGTGGCGAGTGCCATGGGTATCTCTGGCTACTTAGGTTTCCCAATCACACCCACGGGTGCCGGCGCGCCTAATATTATTTTAACTGTGGCGGTGGCAAACTCGGTTCACATATTGATTTCTTACTTCCACGAGTTGCGAGAAGGCTTATCGAAGCATCAAGCAGTGGAAGAAGCCCTGCGCATCAATGTGAGCCCCATAGCGCTGGCCAGCATTACCACAGCAATTGGGTTCCTCTCGATGAATTTCTCTGAGGCGCCGCCATTTCAACAAATGGGCACGACGGTCGCGATTGGTGTGGTGATTTCGTTGCTATTGTCCGTAACGTTTTTGCCAGCGTTACTCTCTTTATTACCCACCGGTCGCATTCGGCAAAAATCGCGTGCCGATGCCTGGGTTGGCGGCCTTGGCGATTTTGTAGTACGCCGCGCCCGCGCGCTACTGTGGGGAATGACCGCGCTGATTGTCTTGCTGGTGGCGAACGTACCGCGTAACGAATTCAATGACTTATTTTTTCATTACTTCGGTGAAAAAATGGAGTTCCGTCAAGCAACTGAATTTATGCTAGATAATCTAACGGGCCTCTACAATATTCATTACTCGCTGGAATCAGGTGAGTCTGGAGGTATAAGCGAACCAGAATTTCTGAATGCGACTGAGCAGTTTGTTCAATGGTGGCGAGATCAACCTGAGACTGAACACGTCAGTTCGATCACCGATACCATGAAGCGCCTGAATATGAATATGCATAGCGATGACGATGCGATGTATAAGCTGCCAGATTCGCGTGAGCTCGCCGCACAGTATTTGTTGCTTTATGAAATGTCTTTACCCTACGGACTTGATTTGAATAATCGAATCAACGTAGATAAATCCGCCACTCGAGTTATTGCCACCATTGAACCCACCACGATTACTGAGACTTTAGCGCTCACTGGTCGAGCGAGCGATTGGCTGGACGAAAACGCCCCGAATATTCGTCACGATGTTGGGTCGGGCATGGTGATGATGTTCACTCAACTCGTGAGTCGCAACGCGCCGGCAATGGTCATCGGTACGACTTTGGCACTGGGGTTGATATCGGTCGTGATTATTATCGCGCTTCGTTCTATTAAGGTCGGCGCATTGAGCATTTTGACCAACGTGGCGCCCATTGGTATGGGGTTTGGTATATGGGGGATCATCAATGGTGAAATCGGCATGGCCTTGTCCCTCGTTGCAGGAATGACATTTGGTATCGTTGTTGACGATACAGTGCATTTCCTTAGCAAGTATTTGCGTGCTCGTCGCGAGCAAGGGATGCTCGCAGAGGATGCAATTCGTTACGCGTTTAATACCGTTGGTCGGGCGCTGATTGTCACCACGATTGTGCTAGTGGCGGGATTCCTAGTGCTGTCCACGTCAAATTTCGGTATGAATTCGAAAATGGGTCTGTGTGTCGCCATTATTATTGGTTGCGCCTTGGTAACCGTTCTATTGTTCCTTCCACCCCTTCTAATGAAGATTGATGGCAAATCTGAACATCAATCGGGCGCTACCGAACCAAACGCTCAATTGGCAGAAACCTAAGCTCGCGCTTTAGATGTTAGGCGGAATTATGTGGCGCGTCAGAAGATAGGCAATCGACACCTGAAAGATTGGCATGGGCGCTTGATACAAGATTCGGAGCGACGTTACTGACTCCTTTGGGTTCTTGCTGGTAAAAAATTCTGATCACCCTTGCGTTGTTTTTCGGCAGAAAACTTTAGCTGCAATTCGATATACTGCGGCTATTCGCTTCTAGTTCGGAGACAAGTCATGGCTCGCATGCAATTCGGTATATTCATTCCCCCCCACCACGTGCCAACCAATTACAACCCAACGCTTGCTATGCAGCGTGACATCGAATTAACTCAACTTGCTGATCGAATCGGATTCGACGAAGTTTGGTATGGTGAACATCACTCCGGCGGCGTGGAGTTGATCAACGACCCCATGCTTTTTATTGCGCACGTGGCCGCACAAACCAAACATTTAAGGTTGGGCACAGGTGTTGTGTCTTTGCCTTACCATAATCCGTTATGGATTGCTGATCGTTTGTCCCTGCTAGACCATCTCACTCGCGGCCGGGTCATGCTTGGTGTGGGTCCGGGTGCGCTTGCGACCGACGCGGCAATGATAGGCATCCAACCGAGTGAACAGCGCGATGCACTAGACCAGGATATGGACGTTCTCATGCATCTATTAACGAGTGATGATCCGATCTCGGCAGAAACATCGCGTTATAAACTTGTCGATGCGCGGATGCAGTTGGACTTTTTCCAAGATCCGCATCCACCTGTCGTCGCCGCAGCTGTGGTCTCGCCGTCTGGTCCGCGCCTGGCCGGAAAACACGGCATTGGGTTGATCTCGGTTGGCGCCACCATGAAAGCTGGCGTCGATGTGCTAGCCATGCACTGGGATGTGGTTGAAGAGCGTGCAAAAGAATTTAACCAAAATGCCGATCGCGACGCTTGGCGTGTGGTTGGCATCATGCATCTTGCAAGAACAAAAGAACAAGCTTTGAAAGACGTGCGGTTTGGTATTCAAGCTTGGTGCGATTACATTCAACATACGGCAGCTGCCCCGCAGATTCAGGTCTCTGGCAACAATGTAGATGAATATATCGACTGGGCGATGAGTACTGGCTCGGCTGTTATTGGCACCTACGAGGATGCAATAGAGCATATCGAAAACATCCTGACGTTATCTAACGGTGGGTTTGGTAATTTCCTGCTCTTCGATCAAAATTGGGCAGACTTTGAAACCAAAAAACGAAGTTATGAGCTTTTTGCAAACCACGTGATTCCGCACTTCAAGAGAACAAATGTGCGCATGAAAAAAAGCGAGTTGGCACTTCGAGAAGTGCGGGATGCCTTAGCCGGTAAGCAGCAGACGGCAATCGATGAATATCGTGAACGCCATATGTCTAGTTGAGGGTTATGGAGAAACTTCTCAGTCTAATTGCTCAATGATCATTTTGATGAGCGAGCGGTTTGGCATCGACTAAGATAAAAGCGACGCGCGCCGATTCTGCGGTGCGCACGGACCAAGAATGCATGGTGCCTCGTTGAATTAATACGTCTCCTGCTTTTAAGCAGGTTTCTTCCTCTTCCATGATGGCCCAAATCTCGCCTTCGAGCACAATGGCATAATCCGTGGTTGCCGTGACGTGCATCATGGGGTCGGCATTACCTTCATCAACCGCATGGCCGGCACCTATCGATTCGAATCCCTCGTTGCCAGAGGCGTTGTTCTTCCACAAAGCATCTGGGGGAAACTCGACGATACGGCAAATCGTACCGTTCTTTGGTGGCTCCAAACGAATAGGTCGGTCGGCATTGTCTCGCTCGCCGTTATTATCGGTTGGCATTGTAGTGGTTTCCCACAGATCGGTTATCAAAAGGCCTGCCATGGAGCCCATTTCCTTCGAATTGGGCGCGGGGCCGTCGCTTAGAATGCACGATTTGTTATTTGCGTCATGTCCCGTAATGACGCGCCGAACTTCTCTCCCCATCATTTTCCTCGTTTTTTTACTGCTAACTTAGCTCAATGGTAACGCCTGTGCCGCTTTTGATCATCTGATTTAAATTGATAGCGGTAAATATTTATTGCCAGGACCTAGCGATAGTTTCACGGTATATTAACGCGCGACGAATCACGAGCAAACCGCAATGCCATTTTTGGAATCGAACGACGCGCGAATTTACTACGAAATTCATGGCGACGGTTTTCCTTTACTCATGATAGCCCCAGGCGGAATGCGTTCTTCGATTGATTTTTGGGTTCGAGCTTCGTGGAATCGTATAAATTATTTTGCGTAGCATTACCAAGTGATCGCAATGGATCAACATAATGCCGGTCAATCTACGGCGCCGGTCACTGGACAAGAAAATTAGGAAACTTTCACGACTGATCAGATAGCGTTATTAGATCACTTAAATACAGAAAATTTTATGTCGCCGGGATGTGTATCGGCGGTCCGTACATCATGGGGTTTATTAAGCAAATTCCTTCACGCGTTCGAAGCGCCGTTGTTTTTCAGACGATTGGTTTGTCCAATAATAGAGATGCGTTTATGGACATGTTTGACGGTTGGGCCAGGGATCTGAAAACCAAACAGCCAGACGTTGATGAAGCGGCGTGGGAGAAGTTTAAGCATTCAATGTTTGGCGGCGAGTTCCTCTTCAACGTTGACGAAGCGTTTGTTACCAACTGTCGAACCCCTTTAATGGTCCTAATGGGTAACGATCTTTACCACCCGGAGGAGACTTCGAGGAAAATTGCGACACTTGCGCCTAGTGCAACTTTTGTGGAATATTGGAAAGAGTCGCAATACGTAGAAGCGGCTAAAACAAGTATCTTTCAATTTCTTGCCACTAATAGCGATTGATAAGGTGACAAACTCCAAAAGATCGTCGAGTACTCTCTAACAACCGAACATCTAGCCGAGAAGCTCAATCGGGCCAAATGAAAAAGACACAAGGGAGTCGTCGCCTCGCCGCCTAGTTGTTAGCTGGTGCTAGCGCTTCTAGCGCCTGCCAATCAGGTTCGTATCCCCCTACCTGCCCCTCTTCGAGTTGCTCACGTGGATTAATCGGGTAAAACACGATTTCATCTGCACCAGCATCGATGTGTGATTGGATCCGCGTGCGCATATTATCGAGACTACCAAGCGCAAATATCGCTTCTATCAGTCGGTCGCTGCCGCCATTTTCAAAATCTGATTCAGCATAGCCTGCCTGCAGCCAAGTTCGATGATAAGCGGGTAGCGAAACGTAAAAGTTAAGTGCTTCACGGGCGAGCTTCATGGCCCGTTCCATATTCTCTTCGTAGCAAGTCCGGACGACGACGCAGAGTTTTTTATCGGGGCCAAGTAGCTCTCGGGCGCGCGCGGTGTGCTCGGGCGGTTGGTTCAAACACAGCGCACCGTCGGCTTGATTACGAACAATTTCTAATAATTTTGGGCCGTGTGCCGCGCAAATGATTGGCGCAGGTTCGACTGGCGCCGGGCCGTCTGGTGTGGTGGCATGGATACCGGCTAAATAATCGCCCATGGCTTTAGTCGGTGGTCTGAATTCGTGCCCCCGCGGTTCAACTAATACAGGATGAGACACACCTAAACCGAGCCAAAATCGACCGCCAGAAAGCTCGGCCAATGTTTGTCGTGCTTGAGCTGCGGCTACGTAATCGCGGACATAAATATTGGCAATACCGATTCCCACGTTAATCTTGGTTGTTTTCGCCAGCAGGTAGCCGGCAAGCGCCATGGGCTCGCGCCCGGTAAGTTCCGGAATCCAAACGCCATCGTATCCGAGTGATTCCAAGCGAAGTGCGTATTGCTCGACCTCGGAAGTATTCATGCCCTCAGTGAAGTGAAGTAATGTGAAGGTAGCCATAGGATTCCCTTGTTATTGGTGAATAAATTTCTCTGGCCGCGGATCATTAACGAAGCCATTGCGGTTAGGCATCTCTATTTTTGGTAATAATTCGCGAGTTAACGTTTGCTCGGCTGAAATAATACCGTTTTCGTGGAGGAGAAATGCCGTTAATGAGTAAACCTCATTAGGTTCTAATGAACCTGGCGTAAGAAACGGCATAGCGCGATTAATGTAATC
>JBCCFA010000269.1:0-6605 GCA_039029975.1 Pseudomonadota bacterium | reverse complement strand
CTTATCCTGAATTGTCCGTCCGTTTTGCAATGCAAAACAAGTTTTATCTCGTACCCTTTTAAGTTACGAGATAAACTAAATGGCTAATTGATTTTGATGTGTATCTACTATGAATTATGACCGTTATTTTACCATCGCGTGGTTAATCACGTTATTTTTTCTCCCTGGGTTTTTACATGCTGCCGAACTAACCTTTGAAGCAGATAGCGCGCTCGCGAAACGTGCGGCGAAAAAAGCTGAAGAGCTTACGCAACTATTTGACGCGCAATTCAGCACCAAACTGGATTACTCCGATGACAGCATCGATAAACTTGACGCGATCGTCGACGAAATACACGGTTCCTATGTGGCCGAACAGCCGCCAGAGACAGCGTTACTCCCCGTTGCGCAAGGTATCGGCAGCTACATTGGAGAAGTCTATCGACGTAATCATGACGCTGTTTGGGGATGGATAACTGAAGGCGACCAAGTTTTCCCTGGATTGAAGCAAAAGTCTGGTGGTTATTTCTGGCCTTTTGCCAAAGCCCTGGACCGCATCAAAACCAATTCCGAACCGACCATATCTGATTATTATCACTTTCTTGTAATCCGATGACGATAAAATCAAGCTTTTCGCGGCGCGCTTTCATGGCAGTTTCCGGGGCAGTGATTTCGGTTGCCTCTTATGCAAAAAGTTTGAAGTCTTCTAAGGAAATTGATGAACGGCGCTATGTGGAATGGGATCGCCAACTACAAAAAGCAAATAATTTTTCTTTCGTTAATAGCTTATTCGGCCGGCGTTCGCGTCGTTTCGGGTGGGGGATGGAGATACCTCGTGGACCATTGGCGTTTAAGTCAGCTCGCCCACCGTCTTCGCTCGACGAATTCGAAACGGCTTTTTTGTTGGCCACCGGCTGTGGTATTTCTGGATGGCATCATGGGATTCCTTTTTCTGAATCTCTAGAGGGCTTGTGCAGCTACAGTACGCGTTACGCAGGACGGACGTTCCCGACGGCTGCGGGATTCGGTAACACCGAGCTGTTTTATACCGACGACCACGGCACCTATTTTGTCAGCACCGGGAATGAAAACGCCGACGTGAATTGGCGGGACGCGGAGATGCGCGACAGTCATCGCTTGATAGAAGCCATCGCGCGTATGACGACTAACATCTCCGATAATAGAATTGAGTTACCGCGAAAAGCTCCTCACTACAGCGCCCATAATCTCTGGAATGCCAATGTCCCGGGTTCTAGCGTATTTATTCCAGTGGCTAATATTTCCGAACAGTTAATCGGCTTTTTGTTCATTGTCGCCGCCGCCGGTTATACGGTGTGGGATTCTTACGAAGGAAAACCAGCAGGTGATTTAGATAAGTTTTTCGCCAGCGGCTTGCTGAATCGAGATAAGCGTTATCCACTTGATTATATGGAACAATACCTTCTTAGCACCTCTGCCGTTGAAATGGGCGTCATTGGGCACAATATCGCGCTTGCACTCCAACCCCTAGGTCTCGGCGGCTGGTTCTACTCGGGTATAAGTCCATTTTCTTTAATGGGCGTAGCCGCGGCCAAGGGAATCGATGGTTTAGGGTTCGAGTTTATTCATGACAAACGTTGGGGTGTGCCTAACCCGGTGGGACGAAAAGGCGTTTACGAAGGTTATTGCCCGCCGTTTTATCCCAACATGCGAGCAGCCGTAGAGGCGTATGTAAAAATCAAATTTGACAAGGGCGGCACCTACGATAGCAGTATCGCAGGCCCTTTTCTTGACGGTTCAATCAAAGATACAGCGGAGAAACCTTCGCAAGAAACCGTGGAGGCCGTGATTGCCTTAGCCGATTACATTTACACTAAATTTGGCAAGTTTCCCGGTACCGTACCGACGATTTTTGTGCGTTATTACACCCAGGCACATCGCTTAGAAACACGTTTCTATGATAAATTTTTCAAGCGAAATTATTTAACCACTCACCGTGAAAATGTTGATCGCTGGGAACGAGAATTAAGTTAATTACGCTACTTGCCGATGCAGAAAGTAGAAAAAATGTCGCCGAGTAGATCTTCACTCGTGTATTCGCCGAGCAACCTTCCTATAGCGGTTTGAGCGATTCGTAATTTTTCCGCGACGAGCTCTATTTCGAACTGCCCGTCATCGAAATTATTGCCTAGATATTGCTGCGCCTCGCGCAAATTCATCAGATGCCTATCGCGAGCGAGAAAGGGCGATTCGTCTTCGACATTGAGTGCTAACTTTTTAATGAGTAGCGTCAGCAAGTTCTCTACGCCCTCGCCGGTTTTAGCCGATAAATAACAAACCGTCGCCGTATCGCTCTGTTCAATTCGATGGCTTTGACCACATAAGTCGATTTTGTTGCAGACTTCAATCGTCTCTGCTTCAATTGAATCCATTAGCGATGAAACGCGTGTCTTCTCCGCACCAGTACTGTCTTCAAGCAACAAACATAAGTCAACGCTCTCTATTAAATTGATCGTGCGCTTAATCCCTTCTTCTTCTATTGCGTCAGACGTTCGCTCGCGGAGCCCCGCGGTATCATGGAACCTGAGATTAACGCCTCCGAATACGACATCCACGCTGACCACATCACGCGTTGTGCCTGGTATGTCACTGGTGATCGCTTTATCAGCGCCGGCAAAGGCGTTGAGTAGCGTTGATTTTCCAGCATTGGGGGGCCCGATAATGGCAATATCTATACCGTGATTAAGTTTCGCTCCTTTGTTGGCAGCGCTCAGCAGTGTTTGCAGGTCTTTACCTATTTCCGCAACGACTTCACGCCAATTTTGCAAGGAAGCTAGCGGGATCTCTTCTTCCGGAAAATCTATATGCGCCTCTATTTCCGTCCGTAGATGTTTCAACTGCTTGTTTATTGCTTCTACTTCGTCGGAAAATTTACCGCTCAATGCAGAGTAGGCGCTCCGCGCTGCCCGTTCGGAGCTAGCAGAAATGAGATCGGCAACCGCCTCGGCTTGAAGTAAATCTATTTTTTCGTTGAGGAACGCGCGCTTGCTGAATTCTCCTGGTTCAGCAAGTCTTGCCCCAGCTGCGATAAGTTGTGAGAGCAAGATAGAAACAACCGCTTCTCCGCCGTGCGTTTGAATTTCTAAGAGATCTTCACCGGTGTAAGTGTTTGGTGCTTCGTAATAGATGACGATTGCTTGATCGAAGGCAACGCCATTGCCGTCTTTTAAACGGCGTAAGCTTGCGTAACGCGGCGCGGGTAATTGGCCCATTATTAGCGAGCCAATCTGTTGCACATCTTGCCCACTAATCCTGACAATGCTAATCGCACCCCGACCCGGCGGCGTCGCCAAGGCCACAATCGTGTCGGACTTAATTATAGGCGTCGCCATAACTTAAGGCGTCCCGCAGCAGATTATTTGCTTTGCTCAATCACCTTAGTGATTCGCCACTGCTGAATAATGGAAAGAATGTTATTCACCACCCAATAGAGCACTAAGCCGGCGGGGAAAAAGGCAAAGAAAACGGTGAATACAAACGGCAAGATTTGCATGACTTTCTGCTGCACTGGATCCATCGGCGCGGGATTAAGTTTTTGTTGCACCCACATGCTAATACCCATAAGCAACGGCAAGACAAAGTACGGATCCTTCGCGGTCAGGTCCGTTAACCAAAGCGCGAATGGTACTTGGCGTAATTCGACACTTTCAAGAAGCACCCAGTAGAGCGCTATAAATACCGGGATTTGAACTAGAATCGGTAAGCAGCCACCCAAAGGATTTATTTTCTCTTCTTTGTAGAGATCCATCATGGCTTGGTTCATACGCGCCCGATCATCACCATAGCGTTCTTTCAAAGCCATCATGCGCGGCTGAACTTTGCGCATTTTAGCCATCGAGCGATAGCCGGCGGCAGACAGCGGGTAGAAAAATAATTTAAGCAATATGGTGAGGACGATAATTGCCCACCCCCAATTGCCAATGAGGTCATGCAACCATTGCAGGACCTTGAATAAAGGTTCTCCGATAAACCAAAGGACGCCGTAATCGACTGTCCGATCTAGATTCAGCGCAACGTTTGATAAGACTTCTTGTTGTTTCGGGCCAATGAAAATGCGGCTCGGGAAATTACCTTGCTGCCCGGGTGCTACAGCGATTGGTTGGCTATACATGCCAACAATGAATCGCCGTTCATCAAGTATTCGCGAGTAGAAATGATACGGTTCCTCTGGCGGCGGCAGCAACGCCGCAACGAAATAATGCTCTAGTACCGCAACCCATCCATTTGTCACGTCGATATCGATCGGAGTGTCTTTTAAATCGTCATAGTCGTATTTTTCGTACAGATCTTCCGGCGTTGAAATAGCAGCACCGGTAAATGTGTACAGCAACCGCCGAGAAGAAGCCGGCTTTGCACGTTGTAGTTGTTCGTAAACACGACCTTGCCATAGCTCGCTAGTAGCATTGTCGACGATGTAGTCGATATTGACGACATAACTATTCCGATTAAACGTATATATTTTCTCTACCGTGAGACCTTGCGCGTTTCGCCAAGTCAAAGAGACGTTTAGTTGATCTGCTTTGTCCTCAATTTGATACCGCGATTTATTTGCTTTGAATATTGCCCGATGATCCGGGGTTTCGCCCGAACCGGTAATGCCGTTTTGATGAATAAAAAGTCGCGAGTTGTTGTCGGCGACAAATTCAAAAGGTTCATCTGGAATTTTAGAATCGACGGGGTATTTGAGCAGAAAAGCAGAACTGATACCGCCACCTTGAAGGTCGATTTTTAGGCGATATAAGTCTGTTTCTACCTCAACAAAAGAACCACCACCGTCGCTTGCTAAACCGGTGGCCAAATTAATGTTCGACGGATCTTGCACAGGATTGTTCGTTGCATCGCCAACATCCGGCGTAACATTTGTTGGCGATGGTGGGATATCGGCATCGTCGCTGGAAAGAGTTTGTTGGTTTTCCAACTCTGTACTTACCGCGGCCGGCTGTGGCGCATGATAATCTCGTTGCCATGCGTCCCACAGCATCAAAGAGATAAAAGATAAAGCGATAAATAAAAACAGGCGAGTGTTATCCATAGTAAGACTTACGCTTCGATTTTATTCTTCGAGAGTACTGGTTTTTGCTAACAAGCGGGAAAATATTAAATCAACTTCCGTCTTCAATTCTCGACGAGGACAGTTCGACACACCAGCCTTTGCCATCACGATGAAATCTCGGCCAGATAATTTGGCTTTGTGTTGGCGAAAGTATTCTCTTATGGTGCGTTTAAGGGTGTTTCTGTCGCTCGCCTTTCGGCAGACTTTCTTGCTGATGGCCAGTCCCAATCGCGGTGTACTCGTCTGTTTTGCTACCGCGAAACCCGCCAAATATTTCGTTTTTACCTTTAAACCTTTACTAAATACGTTGGCGTAGTCGCTCTCGTTTAGTAATCGGCTGGCACGCGGAAAGGTGGCTTCGTGATGTTTAATGTAACGAACTGCGATGCTCGCTTCGTGAGCTTCAGTTAGCTTGGCGTTAATCTGGCACGACCTTTAGCACGGCGAGACTTCAGTACTCGTCGCCCCGCTTTAGTTGCCATCCTTGCTCTGAAACCGTGTCGTCGCGCGCGCTTGAGGCGGCTGGGCTGGAAAGTTCGTTTCATTGTCTTCTATGCCTAGAGTATCTTGGGTAAATATCTGAAAAATGATGCTTTTTTGCGAGCGCGGATTGTACGTCCTAGACTTCCGACGTGTCAATTTCAACGGCTTAATTACACTTGTGGATAACTTTCTATAAGGCAGTTAAACTGCCGCCCTTCGATTTAAATCACAGCATATTTTCGCTTATCGGCTTTGGGGAGCAGTGGGATAAAGTGGGCGCGGTTGTTTGGCAAAAATGCTTAAAGCATCTAGAGGCAGAATTAACGCCGCAACAGTACAACACGTGGATCAGACCACTCCAAGTAGTTGAAACAGAGGATGCTCTGGAGGTTTTAGCGCCTAACCGCTTCGTTCTCGATTGGATTAAAGATAAGTATTTCCAGCGAATTAACGCGCTACTAGGCGAATTCTCGGGCGACCCCGCTTTTCAGTTTAAGTTGACGATTGGTTCTAATACGACAGAGCCGGCCAACGATGATATGCCCCAAGATACCCTTTCCGTCGCTCTAGATAAGGCTGCGCAGGATACACGTCCGGTTGCCCCCAGTAATTCGTCATCTAAGCATAAAACTTCTTTAAAACAAGAGTTTACGTTCGATTCTTTCGTAGAGGGAAAATCTAACCAATTAGCTAGGGCGGCTTCATTACAGGTAGCGGAAAATACTGGTAAGGCCTATAACCCGCTATTTATCACGGGCGGGGTCGGACTTGGTAAAACCCATTTGATGCACGCTGTTGGAAACCAGGTGTGCCGACTCAAACCGAACGCCAAGGTTGTTTATCTGCATTCTGAGCGTTTTGTTCAGGATATGGTCAAGGCGCTGCAGCAAGGCACCATGCAGGACTTCATGCAGTACTATCGATCCGTTGATGCATTGTTGATCGACGACATCCAATTTTTTGCCAAGAAGCTGCGGTCACAGGAAGAGTTTTTTCACGTATTTAATGCGTTGTTAGAACGGGATCATCAGATGGTCTTAACCTGCGATCG
>JBCCFA010000268.1:0-6622 GCA_039029975.1 Pseudomonadota bacterium | reverse complement strand
GTTGCGACGGAGGCATAAGTTGTCGCGGCGGCAGCCGGTGTGGCGGCCACAGAGGTGGTGGTACTGCTGCTTGTCGTCGACGACGGAGGAGCAGGCGGTGATGCAGCGACATCGACGGTGGTGGTGGAGTTGCTGCTAGTCGGTGGCATCGGAGAAGCAGGCGGTGGCGTTTCTGGACTTGGAGGCGACGAGGGCACGGCAGGAGCGGGCGACGCAATCGGCACGTTGCTGTCGGGCGGCGGTAGATTTGTTGAATTCGAACTTCTTTTGGCGCGACTGCCTTTAAATAAAACAGTGAGAAACCAAATGGCGGCGTGAGAAATGATGTCTGCAAATTAACCGAAATCAGTAACGCAAACCAGAGTAAGTCCAGCTGCAGAAAAACGGCAATCGGTGCCAACAACGGTACGACGATAAAACAGATTTCAACGAAATCCAGAAAAAAGCCGAGTACAAAAATAAGCAGCTGGCTAACGACTATAAAACCCCATTTGCCGCCGGGTAAATTAGTAAAAATTTGATGGATTAGACTATCACCACCCATCCCGCGGAAAACTAAGCCGAATGCAGTGGCACCGATGAGAATGATAAACACCATACTGGTGAGTTTCATTGTTTGAAGCGCCGCTTCGTGCACGTTTTCGAGAGTTAGTTTCCCGTGCGCTAAGGCAAGCAAGCAAGCGCCAACGCAACCAATAGAGGCAGATTCAGTGGGCGAGGCGATTCCAAAAAAAATGGAACCCAGTACGGCGGTAATCAATATAAAAGCAGGGACTAAACTTTTTAACACTGCTAACCAAAGACCAGCCCGGTCGGCAACGATAGCAGGCGCCGTGTCCGGTTTCGCCCACGCGATAGCTAGTACGTAAATAGCGTAGAACACGAGCAGCAACGTGCCGGGTACGACCGCGGCGACAAATAGCTGTCCGATTGGTACACCAATCTGGTCGGCCAATAAAATGAGAACAATACTTGGCGGGATTACTTGCCCGAGTGTTCCAGCCGTAGCGATAGTCCCCGTAGCGAGCGACGGAGCGTACCCGTGTTTCAGCATTGAGGGTAAGGCGATAATCCCCATTGTCACGACCGTCGCGCCCACAACCCCTGTTGTAGCTGCGAGCAAACCGCCAACCAAAATCACAGATAGCGCTAATCCGCCGCGCACTCGTCCGAATAGACGGCCCATGGTTTCGAGGAGCGTCTCAGCAATACCGCTCTTCTCAAGCATGACCCCCATAAAGATAAATAATGGCACTGCGAGCAGCGTGAAGTTTGTGATGATGCCCCAGATGCGTAGGGGCAATAACGTGAAGAAATCAAAGCCTAATGCGATGGATCCAAATAGCATGGCGATCGCACCCAAGGTGAACGCAACCGGGTAGCCGAGCATCAGCAGTATTATCGCCGCGACAAACATGACAATTGCCCAAATTTCCATTGAATTATCCGTGAAGACGAAAAATGCGCTGGCTGAGCGTCACAAGATTCGCGATACCTTGAAGTGCCAACAAGGCAAAACCGAGTGGAATGGTGCTTTTGAGGATCCACCGGTAGGGTAAGCCGCCAGGATCAGGCGAATGTTCGTTCGCGATATAAGCAATCTCGATAAAGGGGATGGAGTTGAAAATGACGAGTCCGCAAAAGGGCAATAGAAAAAACGTCGTTCCCAGCAAATCAACCCAGTCGCGCTGTCTATCGCTTAATTTATTAGAACCGTAAATTAGGTCTACCCGGACATGGTTGTCGTGTTTAAGGGTGTAGGCTGCGCCAATAAGGATGATGACTCCAAACAGGTGCCACTCAAGTTCCTGGAGCGCCACTGAGCCGTTGTTAAATAAATACCGCATCAATACGTCATAAAAAGTAAGTGCAATCATTGCCACAACGAACCAGGCGACGGCGCGCCCTGAAAGTTCGCTCAGGCGATGAATTGTTTTTGCTAAATATTCGCCCATCTTGTCTCTCTGGATACAGAATTAACCCGGTTTATTCGTTGGTATTCACTTAAGCCTTTGTTTTTTTTGGGCAATTATGCACACGCCCAATCTGGGGCGACAATTTTCCGAGGTTTCCCTCATTTTGATACTTTTAAGAGCCTCGGGAAAATTTTATAAGTTATTGTAATTTATAAGGAAAACATAAAACGGTTAAAAAATAACCGATTTAATAAAATTGTCACAAATTAGCCGGGAATGTGCGTGATTAGGGTATTCGTCCACAGAGTTATCCACAGAAATTGTGGGTAAAGTTGACTGATGACAATAACTCAACGACTTATCTCACCAAGGTCATAAGTTTAACAAAAGATGACGCTAAGTAGCCCACTTATTCTGCCGCCGACAGTTGTTTTGCCAGCGCGATGTATGCGTCAATCGACAGCTGGTCGGGACGAATATTTTCGTCTATCCCTGCCGCACTTATTTGGGCCGTGCTAAAAAGGGCTTTTAGACCGGTCTTGAGCTTTTTACGTCGCTGAGAGAAGGCATGACGGGTAACCGTGGCTAGGGCGCTTTTCAAAGATTCATCGAGTTGGTCTGAGTGAGGCGTCAGCGCAACGATTGCCGAATCGACCTTGGGAGGTGGAGAGAAGGCGGTGGGTGGGATGGCTAGCGCGTTAATCGCCCGACAATGAGTTTGCGTGAGAATTGATAGCCTACCAAAATCTCCACCGCCAGATGCCGCACACATCCGCTTAACGACCTCTCGTTGCAACATAAAAACCATCTGAGAAATAAGCGATATTTCCGCGAACAGATGCTGCAGTAACGGGGTGGAAATGTTGTAGGGGAGGTTACCTACAATTCGCACCGGTTCGCTTTGAACCAACGTTCTGAGTTCAACTTTCAGTACATCCTCGTTTATCAGATTAAAATTTCTGCGCGCTGCGAATCTATTGGTCAAATTCTGGGCGAGATCTCTGTCGATTTCGATCGCGACGATCTTTGCCCTGCTCGCCAAAAGATGCTCGGTTAGCACCCCCTCACCGGGCCCGATTTCGATAATTGTTTCGGACGGCTGGGGCGCAATTAGCGCAATAATTTTGTCGATGACGGAAACATCGGTAAGAAAATGCTGGCCGAAGCGCTTCCGCGGGCGATGCGCCATTAGAGAATTTTGTTAGCTACCAACTTGCACGCCAAGTTAACGGCGGCGAGCAAACTCGCATGATCTGCTTTACCTTGCCCGGCGATATCGAGTCCGGTACCGTGATCAACTGAGGTGCGGATAATCGGCAAGCCCAGCGTGACGTTAACAATCTCGCCAAAATTCAACGCTTTAATCACCGGCAAACCTTGGTCATGAAACATTGAGATGAAGCAATCGAACTTTTCGCGGTTGCTCGGCGTAAAGGCAGTGTCGGCAGGAAGCGGGCCGACAACATCCACGCCGGCCGCAGAAGCTTTGGCAATCGCAGGTGCAATCTCGTTGATTTCCTCATTACCAAAATGCCCACTCTCCCCGGCATGAGGGTTTAGTCCGCAAACGGCAACCCTGGGCGCCGCAATGCCGAACCAGTTTTTTAGAGCAGAAGCGGTGACATTAATCACGTGTAACAGTTTCTCTGCCGAAATCGTTTTCGGGACATCCTGAAGAGCCAGGTGAGTCGTTGCCAAAGCCACCCTTAGGCGATCGGATGCCAGCAGCATGACGGGTTGGTGATTTACGCGAGTTCGTGCGGCAAGATATTCCGTATGCCCGGAAAAACTGATGCCAGCCTCGTTGATAATGGACTTCTGTAATGGGCCGGTCACCATTGCGTCTGCTTCACCTTTTACGCAGGCGTCGATAGCGACGTTAAGACTGTTGAGTACGTAGTGCGAATTTCTCGCGTCGAGTTGACCTGGCGTAACGGGAGTCAGTAACTGAGTGGGTAACACTGACAAGCATCCCGGTCGATGTGCTTGTGACTCTGAAATAGAGCCAACGGTGTTGATCTGGACCTTAAAGCCTAGCGTTTCGTTCAGCGCGCGCAGATGTTCCGGGTCTGCGCAGCAGGCTACGTGCGCATGGAGATTCTCTTTCGCTAATGCCAGAACTAACTCTGGTCCAATCCCAGCAGGTTCGCCGGCAGTGACGATGATTTTTGGGGCGGCGGAAGAAGAATCACTCCTCAAGCCGGAATTCCACGTAGGCCTCGTCTCGCAGTCTTCTCAGCCAGGTTTGGAGGCGATCGTCCTTTTTGCGTTGTCCAATCGCGCGTCGGGCTTTCTGTCGTTTTACTTCTTCTGTGCCGTCATAGGAACGTCTTTCTGTTACCTGTAGGAGGTGCCAGCCAAATTCTGAGCGAAACGGATGGCTGATAACTCCAACGTCCGAATAGATCATAACCTCTTCAAATTCGGGCACCATTTGTCCCTTAGTCACCCAACCGAGGTTGCCACCGTCGAGCGCCGAACCTCGGTCATCGGAATGTTGACGCGCGATTTGCCCGAAGTCTTCGCCTTCTTCCAAGCGATATTTCAATTGCCGCACGCGATTCTGGGCTTCTTGATCGCTCACCAGTTCATTTGGAGAGAGCAAGATATGGCGCGTTTTATGTTGTTCCACGAGCACTTGATCACCGCTGCGTTGATCTGTCAAGCTGATGATGTGGTAGCCGCTTGGACTAGTGATTAGTTGACTTATTTCCCCGACCTCTAAAGCTCTTAAGCTCGATTCGAACAGCGAGGGTATTTCTTCTATTTTTCGCCAACCGAGGTCGCCGCGATCCAACGCGTTTTGTCCGTCTGAGGCGGCGACGGCCATGTCGCCAAAGTCGGATCCCCCGTTTAACCGGTTAAGAATTGATTCTGCTTTTTCTTTCGCCGCAATTTTTTCGTCGTCCGTGGCACCTGACGGGACCGATATCAAAATATGGCCGATTCGATATTCTTCTTCGGAGTCGCCGCTGCCCTCATTGTTGCTCAGATAATTATTAATTTCTTTTTCGCTTACCTTTACTCGCCGGTCGACTTCTTGGCGACGTAATGTGGTTATCATGATCTCGCCGCGGATCTGTTCTTCAAACTCGCCAAAAGCGATACCATCGGATTCTAATATTTCGCGGAACTGGTCGAGCGATAAATTGTTTTTTTGCGCAATACCACTTATTGCTTTTTCTAATCGGTCGTCGGTCACTTCCACGCCGGCTCGTGCTGCAATCTGCAGCTGAATTTTTTGCAGGATTAACCGCTCTATGACTTGGCGTTCAAGGACTGAAGTCGGCGGCAATGCGGTTCCCTGTTGTCTCAGCTGATCGCGAACGCGTCGTAGCTGACTATCAAGTTCGCTTTGCATCACCACATCTTCGTCGACGACGACGATGATACGGTCGAGTTCCATCGCATCCCCGATACCGGCATGCAGGCAAATGAAAAGTATCAATGCCTTGGAGCGAATAGCGTTTCGGGTGGCGTGTAAGTAAGTTCGCATTCTCAAAAATTCTAAGTGATACAGACGGCCAGTTTTCGGCCGGTATTTTAGCAAAATTCGCTAAAAAGCGAGAATCCGTTCAGGCGGGCGGAGATTTTTAGTGTTCAGTGACTGTGCGAGGGATGGATGAGCACGAGGTTAGCGGCGGCTCAAAAATAGGTTTCGTAGCCCGGAATACTTCTACGTAGGAACGAGCCGGTGCTGCCGCCGTATCCCGCCAGTCCCTTAAAGACGAATTGCATAAAAACGGCATTATCGAATTCTCCTTCCGTGTTGCGAAGAAATCGTCGCGACACCAAGCGCATGCCCCAGCAGCAACTTTCGTATTCGATGCCTCCCATGGCCTCAAGCGTTCGATTATTCTGCAGCGAAAAATTCCAACGACCAACGACCGCGAGCTCATCGGTTACCGGCCAACGAAATGAAATATCGGTTTGTTCAACGTCGGTAACTGCGCTTCTCTGGCGGTAGCCTGCGTTGACGATAGTGCCGTCACCGGGTTGGTATCGAACCGACGCGTTCGCTTTGCGAGTAGATGAGTCATTCGGATCCCATTGCAACGCAAAGCGGGTGCTCCACGCTCTGTTTATATTTGCCGCGACCTCGGCGACAATCTCCGACAAATCGTTGGTATTCTTCGCTCTTCCGGGCAGAGTTATCTCTCGATCTTGGAAGTAATAGATTTGACCGACGCTACCTCGGAATATTTCGCGGCCGCTTTCGAGGCTTAGAATTCGAGTGCTGGCGGCTAGGGCGATTTGATTAGTGTCGCCAATTCGGTCGCGGCCGGAGAATCGGTTGCGATAAAATAAAGAGCGGAAATTAATATCATACAGACCGGAGTCGAACACTGGAATGTCATCTTGACCATCTTTAGGGATGTATAGATACATCGCCCTAGGTTCGAACGTTTGCAAAACTCGGTTCCCGAAAATTGAAGTGCGGCGCTCTGCGAACAAACGAGAATCTAAACTCAAAACCGGGAGCGTTCTGGTTTCACGGTCGCGAAAGTCATCCTCTCCATTCAGGAAATACTCGGTATGGCGGATCGATAGCCGCGGTTCAATAAACGCATAACTTTTAATAAACGGGTAACTGATAGAAGGCTCTACATCGAGGCGTGTCCCGCTGACGCGAGTGTCGCGATTGAAGTAAGTGACTTGTGCATTCAGTTGAGGCGACAGCTCCAGATGCCGCTGCGGTAACCTAG
>JBCCFA010000267.1:0-6629 GCA_039029975.1 Pseudomonadota bacterium | reverse complement strand
GCGCAGGTTAACTACATCGTTTCTTGCCTCAAGACACTGAGACGCCAAAAACTCAAACGCGTTGAATTGAAACAAGACGTGCAAAAAACGTTCAATGAAGAGGTTCAAACGAAAATGACAAAAACGGCGTGGATGCAAGGCTGCGATAGTTGGTACTTGAGCGCAGATGGAAAAAATTACACGCTTTGGCCTGGTTTCACGGTAAGTTATTGGCTTAAAACGCGAAAATTCGAATCACACAAATTTCGTTTGAGCTAAATCAGCAAGCACCCAATTGCTGCGCTGCGATACTTATCGTTGGATTTGAATCTGCACCACATACGGTTGAGAATGTACCTAAGACCAACAGTCCGCAAACTTTGAAAACATTAGGAGCTGAGCAATGCACGTAGGAATGGCCGCAATATTTCAAAACCCCGGCAATGAGTCCGGCGTTTCCGACTATACCGTTTATCAAGAAGATCTTACCTTGGCGATGGCGGCCGAGGGCTTGGGTTACGAGTCCGTTTGGGGCGTAGAGCATCACTTTACTGACTACACAATGACACCCGACGTTGCGCAGTTTCTGTCCTACATTGGTGGGCATTCGAAGAAAGTGAAACTCGGCACCATGGTAGTTGTACTGCCGTGGAATGATCCCATGCGCGTGGCGGAAAAAATGTCCATGCTCGACTGCATGACCGATGGTCGGGCCTTGTTTGGTATTGGCCGCGGGCTAGGTCGTGTCGAGTTTGAAGGTTTTCGCGTGGACATGAATGAGTCGCGCGACCGTTTCATCGAAAGTGCTGAAATGGTGTTGGATGGACTTGAGCAAGGCTACTGCGAATACAACGGGCAACATATCCAACAGCCCAAAGCACGTATTCGACCAGAGCCATTTCGCTCGTTCAAAAACCGCACGTACGCCGCAGCTGTTTCACCGGAATCTTCAGAAGTAATGGCGAAACTGGGCATTGGTATCTTAGTGATTCCACAAAAACCTTGGGAAGATCACGCGGCCGAGCTAAAGGCCTACAACGAACTCTTTCAACAGATGCACGGACACCAAGCGCCGCGACCCTACATTGCGGGTTGGGTTGCTTGCGACAAAGATCCAGGGAAAGCCGAAGCAATGGCGCGGGAATACATCGTAGGTTACTGGAACTCGGTGGTTAAACACTATGAGATGTCGAGTGATCACTTCGCCACAACCAAAGGTTATGAATATTACAAACGCTTGAACGAAACTATTGAAGACATTGGTGTCGACGGTATGGCGCAGTTCTTTATGGATTTACAGATTTGGGGTACGCCGGAACAGTGCTACGAGCGAATCAAAGACATTCATCAGAAGACCGATTGTTGCGGTTTCACCGGTATTTTCAGTTACGCCGGTATGCCGCATCAAATGGCGAAAGAAAATATGAATTTGTTCGCAAAAGAAGTTATGCCGGCGTTGCAGAAATTGGGTCACCGGCCGGCCTTTGATGTCGAAGACGACGAAGCGCCTGCTTTTCTAGCATCGGCGGGTTAACTTCCGCGCAACGGTAAAAAAAACGCGGTCATTGACCGCGTTTTTTAATCCAAAATCTATAATCTGGGGACACAATACTAATTTAGTACTCGCGTGCGAATCCAATTCAAGGCTCAAGTTAAATTAGTATTGTGTCCCCGAATTTAATTTCAAGCGCAGTTCAAATCCGTCATCTCGAAAAATGCGCCGAGCGTTTGATAAAGGTAATGCGGATCTTTACTGCCAGCGAGCTCACGGATGGAATGCATCGCGAAAGTGGGTAGGCCAACATCAACTGTTCGCACGCCAAGCGCAGTGGCCGTTAACGGACCAATTGTACTGCCGCAGCCCATATCAGAGCGAGTGACAAAACTCTGTATTGGCACGTTTGCCGCTTCAGCAGCGAGTTTGAAAATCGCGCTAGTCTCGCTGTTACTGGCGTACGCTTGGTTCGCATTTATTTTTATTACAGGACCAGCATTCAACATTGGCCCGTGTCGAGAATCATGTTTATCGGCAAAGTTAGGGTGAATACCGTGGGCGTTATCCGTCGAAATCAGTAAGGAGCGAGCGATGCATTGCAGGCGCTCTTCGTTACCTGGGGCGATCCTTCGCAGCACGTCTTGCAAAAATGACCCGCGCGCACCCGCCGCGCTGCCGCTGCCAACTTCTTCGTGGTCATTGCAAACAATCAATTGATTGGTATTGCCTTTTGAATCAGCGATCGCGCGAGCTGCTATAAAGCAACTAAGTAGGTTGTCGAGCCGTGCGCTGGCTAAAAATTCTTCTTCAATGCCGACCATACCTGCGGGCTCGATCGAATATAGTGACAGCTCGAAATCGACGATATTACCGAGCGAATCAGTCCCGTGCTCTTTTTTGATGGCGGTTTCTAATAGCGCGTTTAGGTCTAAAGTTTCGCCAGTTAAGCCGATAATCGGCGGTAGATAAGTTTGTTCGTTAATGTTCCGTTTTTTATTTGCCTCGCGATCAAGATGGATGGCTAAGCTCGGAATAATCGCGATTGCTTTGTTAAGATTGACAAGAATATTCTTCAGCCCGTGCGACTTATGTTGAATCGTCACGCGGCCAGCAAGTGATAGATCTCGATCAAACCACGGATTGAGTAATACCCCGCCGTAGGGCTCTACCCCGAGTTGCCAGTAGCCGTTCGATCGATAGAGGCTATTTGGCTTTAGCTTCAAACATGGGCTGTCGGTATGCGCGCCGACCATATGAATCCCGTGGGAGGCCAAGGGTTGAGGCAGTCTAAAGCTAATTATTGAAGAATCGTTCCGGGTGACATAGTAGGCTTGGCCCGTCTTAAGACCCCACGTTTCGTGTTCTTCAAGACGTTCAAATCCAGCCGCACGGAATATGTTTTCGATGCTCCGGCACGCATGAAAAGCGGTTGGGGAATCGTCCAGAAAAGTGCGTAGTGATTGGTTCAATTCAGCTAAATTCAACGGTTTTTCTGCCACTATTTTGTGATTATTGAATCGGTGGAATGTGTCGGTTCACGGCGAATAATAAAGTAATCTGTGCTAGTCTCCTACTCATGAAAATTGTGCTGAGCAATACGCGAATGAACACAGTTAGGCTCTTATTGATGTTAACCGGCCTAGTGCTAGCCACGTCGTCCGTTGGCGCCGAACAGCCGATGCAGCAATCCGAGGTGGATGTGTGGGCGACCTTTTTGAAGCCAAAGTATTTCGGTGAGCGCGAAGTTGTAGAAGGAAAATCGGTTATCGAACTGCGAATTCCTCAACGTGCCGAAGATGCGGGCGTCGTCCCAGTGAGTCTGAACGCGAAAATTCCACAGGTGGCTAACAAGTACATCCAGCGCGTCTACGTTTTTGTTGACAAGAACCCAAAGCCACTCGCTGGAACATTTCATCTCACCCCGCAGATGGGAAAAGCAGATTTAGCAATGCGCCTACGCATTAATGAGTACACCACGGTGCGGGTCGTGGCAGAGACCAGTGACGGTAAACTGCACATGGACAAAGGTTTCACCAGAGCGAGCGGTGGTTGTTCAGAGCCGCCGCCTTTCTTGAAACTCAAGGAAGCGCGCGCCAATGCCGGCAAGATGAAATTTCGTGCATCGAAAAACGACGACGCGACGGCGCTTGGCCAGCTGATTATTAGTCATCCCAATGTGACTGGTCTACAACTAAATCAGCGCACACGCGCTTACATCCCGGCGCATTACGTGACTAAAGTGGTGATTAGCTTTAACGGCACCCACATCATGACAGCTGAGACCGACATATCGATCAGTGAAGATCCAAGTTTCCGGTTTTTCTTTCAACCAGAGACTGGCGGGGTGATCACCGCCGAAATGACTGATTCGAAAGGTCAATATTCGAAACACGAATTTGACGTAGAAGGGATCTAGTCGTCGCACGCCATAGTCCGAGCAACTGTTCGGAAGCGCTCGCCAGTTAGTTCACCTGGCGGTTCGAATCTCCCCAGTAGGGCTTGCGCAATTCAGTTTTAAGAATTTTACCAGCGCCTGATAGCGGCAAGGGTTCGCCGTGAAAATCCACCGAGCGCGGACATTTGAAATCCGCAATCAGTTCGCGGCAGTGTTTCATGATGTCTTCAGCAGAACAGGTCGCATCCGGCTTTTTAACAACGATGGCATGCACACGCTCGCCCCACTTATCATCCGGAATGCCAATAACGGCGCATTGGGCAACGTCGGGGTGCTGATAAACGGCATTCTCAACTTCGGTGGAATACACGTTCTCACCGCCGCTGATAATCATATCTTTGAGACGATCGCTGATGTAGATATACCCGTCGTCATCCATAAACGCGGCATCACCAGTGTGTAGCCAGCCATTTCTAAGCGTCTCAGCCGACTGTTCCGGCATTTTCCAATAACCTTTCATGACATTCGGCGCGCGACAGATTATTTCGCCGACTTCCCCACGTGGTTTTTCTTGATCGTTATCATCCACAATTTTCAGTTCCACGCAGGGCAGCGCGCAGCCAGCCGAACGCAGCTTGCCTGCAAATGGTCCGTCGGTGGTGTGATAGTCGCTAGACATAAATGTAAGTAATGGTGCGGATTCGGTTTGTCCGTAAAGTTGGATAGGACCGCACTCGGGAAGGGCTTCAAATAGTCTAAGCAGCGTGGCTTCCGGCATTGGTGAGGCGCCGTAGTAAAGCGTCGCAAATTCGCTTAAATCGCAATCCCCTAAACCCGGGTAGTCCAGTAGCATTTGGATCATCGTCGGGACCAGTATCGAAACATTGATACGGTATTTTTCGAGTGCCGTAGCGCACGCTTCAGGTTCGAAGCGCGGGATGATCACGTGTTGACCCCCAAGCTGCGTAATCGCATAAATATACAAACCATCCGCGATATGAAACATCGGGGCAGCGTGCAGGTAGATGCTATCTGTAGTAATGCCGCCTGTTGCGGCGAGCTGCAGAGAATTTGCGACATGGTTTGCGTGTGTCAGCATCACACCTTTAGAGCGACCAGTCGTACCGCCGGTATAAAAAATACCTGATAAATCTTCTGGTGCACGCTCAACTTCCTCAATAGGTTCGTTGGCAGCAATCAACCCTTCGAGGTCTTGGCTGACGCCGCTCGGCCGCGGACCATCTATTGTGACAATAGTAAGGTCGTGATTGACCAGATCCGGCAATGCGCTAGCCAATTCACCGAACGTTTCGTCGATGAATAAAATCTTGGTTTCCGAATCGTTCAAGGCATACGCGATCTCCGGCGCCGCCCAGCGATGATTAATGGGCACGATAACGCCTCCAGCCCATGGTGTGGCGTAAAACAATTCGAGCTGTAAATCGGAGTTTAGTCCAATAACGCCAACGCGGTCATTTTCTTGCAGTCCGATTGATCGCAGGCCGCCGGCAAGCCGCTGCACCCGCTCACCATGTTCACGCCAGGTGCGCTTGCGATCACCAAAGATCGTGGCGATGGTATCGGGTTGTTGTTGAACGTTTCTTTGCAGTGGTTGAGTAATTCGCATAATTGAATGATTTCGTTGAACTATTGATCTTTTACTTTAAACGCCAGCAGCACGTTACCGCCATGTCCGCCCCATTTGGCGTAGCCAGAGCCGAAATAGACCCAGCCGTCCGCGACGACTACGCCTGGCCCGTCGATTGCGCCACCTTTACCGGACGCGCCGTTAACAGTCTCATAATCGCGCACGGAATCGAATTCCCATAGCGTTTCGCCGGTATCGGCACTCAATGCGCGCATCAAGCCGCTAACCGAGCCGGAGAACACCGCACCAGGAATCGCCGTCACCGCGGCGGACTGCGATGGGCTACAGCGTGTTCGACCAGCGCAAGAAGCTGGCGCTACTTCCCATGCATATTGTTGTGTTTGTAAATCGAGCGCGACGATACCACCGCCTTTCGTTGGATCAATGACCGTGGTGGCCGAAATGAAATCCTGATTTTGCCATTCCGTTCCAGATTTTGAGATGAAAGCATACCGACCGTTATTCGCCATACCCCATTCAATGCCGCCAAGGATGCCGCCGCCTGCCACCTTTTTTTGCCACAGCAGTTTGCCATTCGCGTCTGGGTCAAGCACATGCGCAACGCCTGTTTTTTGTCCAGCAACTAATACATCTTTCCCGTCTGCCAAGGTGATCAACATACTCGATGCACCCATGTCATAATCCGGTCCCGAGTCTTCCGGACAGTTAGTGCGATCGGGGAGGTTACAGGCGGCGTTAAACACATCGCCCGCCAGTCCTTTGTAAAACCATTCTATGTCGCCTGTGGTCATGGACAGCGCAACAATAGAGTCGCTCATTTTCGATTCTGGGTGGGAATAGTTATCGCCAGTGGAGACGTACAGAACGTTGCGTTTAGGATCCAGCGTGGGTGAAGACCAAACCGCCGCGCCCGATGGTCCCCACATTGCTCGGCCGTTGGCGTTCTTCCCCGTCATTTGCGCGGGTTCTTCCACCAAGTACTTTCTCCATTCCACGAGACCGGTCATGGCGTCTACCCGCATGACGCTGGCGCGAAATGAGCAGCATTCATAATTCGGATCTGCGGCGAGCCCTTCCTCGAGCGAAGAGACCGGGATGTATAACTTACCGTCATGTAGCTGGAAAGCACCGATCGTTCGAGCTGCCGGGTG
>JBCCFA010000266.1:0-6637 GCA_039029975.1 Pseudomonadota bacterium | reverse complement strand
TGCAATCCTACATGCGTATCACCCATCTCGCCCTCAATCTCAGCTTTAGGCGTTAGGGCCGCTACCGAATCCACGATGATCACGTCGACGGCGCCAGATCGAACCAGCATGTCGGTAATTTCCAACGCTTGTTCGCCGGTATCTGGTTGCGATACCAGTAAGTCATCGATCTGTACGCCAAGCCGTTCAGCGTATTGCGGGTCAAGCGCATGCTCTGCGTCGACAAACGCTGCCGTGCCGCCTAACTTTTGCGCCTCGGCGACAATATGCAGCGCCAACGTTGTCTTGCCTGATGATTCTGGCCCGTAAATTTCAACGACCCTGCCTTTCGGCATACCCCCCACGCCCAGCGCGATATCCAAGCTGAGGGATCCGGTTGAGACTACTTCTAAATCTTTCGCTGCCGTCGAATCACCCATCCGCATTATCGAACCGGTGCCGAATTGTTTTTCTATTTGCGAAAGCGCTGCTCCGAGCGCTTTAGATCGGTTTTCGTCCATTGATTTTCCTCTCGGTAAGTAACTAGTAATAACGTGTTGAGGAACTCTCTACCCGCCCAGCAATGAGCTCGGCAATCCTTGCCCCGGTAGCTTTAATCTTGATGTATTAGTACAACCCGCCCCTCAGCGAAGATTATCTCATAGAAGGGCCTTCCGTTTATAGCTTTCGGGTGGCGTAATATCAGCGACTAGCGGCCCTACTTCGTTATTTAAGCAGCGTAATTAATTGCTCAAGGGCATAGCGGATACTGGCGGTGCGCACCGCGTCTCGGTCTCCCTCAAAATTGACGGTTACCGCCGCAGTCTCCGATCCATCTGACCAGCCCAAACATACCGTGCCGACGGGCTTCTCCGGACTGCCACCGCCCGGCCCCGCAATGCCGGTCACCGATAAAGCGATATCGTTGCCGCTCCGTGCACGTGCCCCTGTCGCCATCTCTAACGCAACGGGCTCACTCACTGCGCCGTGCTTCGCTAAGCTATCTTCCGATACCCCAAGCATTGAGACCTTGGCCCGATTCGAGTACGTGACAAACGCACAATCAAACCACGCGGAACTGCCCGCGATAGAAGTGAGTTCGCTAGCAATGCCACCCCCAGTGCAGGACTCCGCTGTGCACAAGAATTTACCCTGCTCTACTAATAGGATGCCCAGCTCTACTACCAGGTCCTGAAGTTGTTCGTGCTTATCTGATTGTGTGTTCATCGTTGGGTTGTTCACCGCGTAAGACGGCGCACCTTAAAAAAATTTTTTAACAAACCAGCACACTCTTCTGCCAAGACACCCATGGTAATTTCCGTGTGATGATTCAATCTCGGGTCGGCAAACAAATCGATGACGCTGCCGCAGGCACCGGTTTTAGGATCGGCGGCACCAACAATCAAGCGCTTGATACGGCTATGCAAAATAGCGCCCGCGCACATGGCGCACGGTTCCAAAGTCACGACCAGCGTCGCGTTTGGTAGCCGATAATTTCCTGCCGCTTTGGCCGCATCACGCAGCGCGATGATTTCTGCGTGCGCGCTAGGGTCGGAGGTGCCTATCGGTTGGTTATAACCACGACCAATAATTTCTCCATCTTGTACCACAATTGCGCCCACAGGTACTTCGCCTTTGGCGGCGGCAGATTCGGCTAGCGCCACAGCTTCTAACATGAACGCTTCGATTTCAATAATCGCCATACTTAAATTTTGTTCTTAAAACAGCTACCGAGAAACAAATTTGGCAGAACATTTCTAATCCTAGTTGTAACTTTTACTTGCCGTGTACCGGGCAAGCAGACGATAGCGCACACATAATGAACCAAAAAGGCCTAACTGTCGTGGTCCACGGCCCACCGTGCTCGGTACTTTGCTAGTCGCCTCATTTACGCTATTTGCAGCGAGATCAGATACTCACGATCGATTGCAGTCGGATTACCAGGCCGATTCTAAATTCGAGCCATCCTGAAATCAGTATCGATACGGCTATGGGCGGCAAAATTAGGGTGCTAACTGAAAATTTTGTCGGCTTTCCGAGCACTACCTAAAAAACCGTGATCTTAAGAACTAGAGCTGGCGTTGAATAAACACAACTCGGCGAATTAATGGCGCCGAGGTTTCGTGTGGACAATCAAATCAGCAATTAACCACTGGCGAATATGAAAAAATTCGATACTAGCCATTTCACTTATGGCGTGCGCCATAAGGCCTATAACAATGCGCGATGTTTGCTCGCACATATTTTAGCGTTTGCAAAGGTAACGCGTTGTGACAATTCGACTTGATTGCTACCATGCGCTCGACCCGTAGCCACAACTGATCGGAGTTTACTCATGCATGCATCCGCAATTCTTGGACCCGCCGCCGTACTTGCTTTATGGTCTCTTCTGGTCATGCTCTTGATGGTGGTAACAAGGCTGAACGCTTTTAAAGCCGCCGGGATTACCTTTGGAAACACACCTGCTGGCGCACGTTACGCTGACGTTGAAGCCGACATGCCGGCCAAGGTCAATTGGATTTCCCATAACTACTCCCATCTCGTGGAACAACCGACAATTTTCTACGCTGTAATTGCAATTCTTGCGATTGCCGGCGGCGCGACCCAAGTAAATATTATGTTAGCTTGGGCTTACACGGTGCTAAGAATCTTGCACAGTATTTGGCAAATCACGGCCAATCTGATTCCGGTTCGAGTATCCTTGTTTACCCTGTCAAGTGTCTGTTTGTTGGCGCTAGCGATTAACGCAGTGCGGTTAACGGTTTTTTGAGCGTGAATTACTTCCGCAAATAGCTTGCTCTTCACCGATTAAGTAATCAAACGTATTTTCCGAATGATCCTAGCTGTTAGTATTTCAAATTATCCGGTAAATCTCTGCGTGGTCTTCTGGTTTCTAGCTCGACTTGCTAGTCATAAAGTCGCCCGACAATTCGACATAGTCACTGCGCCGATCTTTTTTAATTGGATATTTCTCAACCGCAGAATGCAACTTAGCTTTATCTAATTCGATTACACGCAGCGATTCGTTTTCGCCTAACTGAACCACTTCCGATTCATCTTCAAACCAAGGCGGACAGAATACTGACTGCCCCCAACCTAATCCTGCTCGGTTCAAACTCAACCAATAGATTTGATTCTCCAATGCGCGAGTGCAAACGAAGCTTCGCCAACTCGCGAAACTGCCGTCGGTTGAGAAAGCCACGGGATGAAGCATCGCGTCTAACTGATGGTTTCGCACGAGCGTTGAAATGTAATCTCCAAAGCGCATGTCATAACAAATGACCAATCCAAAACGAAAATCATTCAAACCAAAAACGCTGACCGAGTTGCCAGGACTGAAATACTGTTTTTCGTACGCGTCACCGAACTGGGCAATGTGTAGTTTGTCGTAATCGGTGACTAACTTGCCGTCAGGGCCAATAACGATTTGTGAGATGTGGTACTTATCGTTTTCGACTCGCGGCATACCAAAACAAATTGGTGTGCTCAATTCACTTGCGAGCTCTGCCATCGCGACGCAAGCCCAACCGTCTGTTGGGCTTGAAAGTGTTGCCAAATTCTCAAACGCCCTAACGGAGTATTCAATCGCGGACAATTCAGGTAAGAAAATCAGGTCGACCGTTTGGGTCTCGCAAGCACTTCGAATCACTTGTGCGACGCGGTCTTGATGGGCTTCCATATCCCGGCGGGTAATTACACCGTCCGCAGATATTTGACAGGCTAGTATCTTCATCTTTGCTTTGAATTCGTGTTTATTCGTTTAACATCTTTAGGTGTTAAAGCGCATGGCATGCGTGATCATAGTCGTTTCAACTTCTTCGAGATATTCCACAATTCAATGAACAAACGCTGTAGAAATTCAGGATCGAACGTTTATTTTTGTGAGAATCTTGAAATTAATTTTGAGTATTAACTTACTGCAGTTGGGGACACTGCGCAGTATTCCAGTATTCGAAACTAGCTAACCCGCCACTTCATGTAGTTTGAGACTCAACATCTTTACAATGAAACTTAAATCGAAAATTGATGAAACTGTCTAGCAGCGGAAAGCGAGTTAGTGGAGTACTGCTCAGTGGCCCCCCCTTTGCGGTTTAAAACATACCGGGTACGTGCGTCTTTCTTGAAAGCCCAAATAATTGGATAATGAGAATGAATCGCATTTCGGTCAAAACCGATTTTCCGCCGTTTGTATGCCGCACCTCCGCAAAAAGGTCGTATTCATCTCGGTGAACCATTGAATGAGGAGTCTCGCTTGCAGGCCATTGACGTAATTATTGTAGGTGCTGGTCCGGCGGGTATTGGCATGGCGATGGAGCTGAAGAAAATCGGTGGCTTGGAGTTCGCCATTCTCGAACGTCATCGTGTGGGGGAGTCTTTTCGGCGCTGGCCAATCCAGACCAAGTTCATCACACCTTCCTTCTACAGCAGCCCGTTTGGTTTGGCCGATTTGAATGCGGTCGATCCTGTGACGTCGCCGGCGGCTTTTGCGGGCACGCAACACCTGACCGGTCAGCAGTACGCGGACTATCTGCTTGATAGTCTAACCAGAGCACAGATACCGACGGCGTGTGACTGCAAAGTGCTGGGCGTACAACCGCATCCCGACGGCGGCTTCTACCTAAACACAGAGCAAGGCGAGCTGTTCACGCGATTTCTCATCTGGGCGTGCGGTGAGTTTCAGTTCCCTGACCTAAACCCATTTCCTGGTGCAGACCAGTGTCTTCATTACGCGCAAATTGCGGATTGGTCGGCAATGGAAAAAGGGGATTATGTTGTGGTCGGGGGGTACGAAAGCGGTCTGGACTCGGCGTTCAACTTGATCCAGCAGGGGCACAGGGTTCGCTTATTAGTGCGGAGACGCACCTGGGACAGATTCGATGAACTGGATCCTAGCCTGGTGCTTTCCCCCTATACCCGCGATCGATTGCGCGAGATTGAATCAAACGAGCGTCTGGAAATCATCTACGATGTAAACGTCGTAGAAGTTGCAAAGAATGATTGTCAAGGCTTTCGCGTCCACGCCGGCGATGGCAGGTCTTGGGAAGTTGGCCACTCACCCATTTTGGGCACCGGCTTTCTTAAGGGTGGTGGTGCACGCCAGATCAAAGATCTATGGGGTTGGGACGAAGACGGCCATGTTCTATTAAGTGACGTAGACGAATCCATCAACACTCCAGGGCTCTTTCTTGTTGGCCCGCAGGTAAGGCACGACAAGCGCATATATTGTTTCAACTACAAGTTTCGCCAGCGCTTCGCAATAATTTCCAAACAGATCGCTACGCGCTTGCAGCTTTCCACGAACTGGACTGACGGCTCCCAGGACGGGATATGGGGTCCATTCGGAAACAGCGAATGTTGCGAGGGATGCGAATGTTAAACCCTGCGACATCCGCTTCGACACTTCTGATTGCCGCTATCGTCACGGGCGGCTTGCTTGGCTATATTCAACCAAGTGCAGGCACCTGGTTAAGTACTCAGGTGGACTATACCTTGCTGATCCTGGTTAGCCTGTTGTTCTTTGGAGTTCGTTTCGAAGCGTTGTTCAGACTGGTAAAGCGCACTCATTTTCTGGTGATCGCCGTAGCCGCTAACTTTATTGCGATACCCCTAATTGGCTTCGGTATTGCCTCGTTGTTCTTGTCAACCCATCCGATGTTCTTTATCGGCCTCGTCATCTACTTTATGTCGCCGTGCACAGACTGGTTTTTGAGTTTCACGCGAATCACTAAGGGGGATGTGACGATTGGGGCAGCGCTGATTCCAATCAATATGACGTTACAACTTTTGCTCTATCCGTTTTACCTGAAATGGTTTACTGAGAACAGCGTAGAAATCGAGGTGGCGACGATTAGTAGCGTTCTGGCGCAATGGTTTTTGTTGCCCTTTCTGGCCGCGCTCATCGCGCATCAGTTAATGCGTCGGCTATTGAAAAACGGGTTTTTTGAACGTGTCTTATACACCGCTGACCTCGCGACGTTATGGCTCACCGCCCTTCTGGTGTTTCACCTGTTCGCTGTAAATATCTCTGTCGCGCTAGAACATATTGGGGTTTTTGGCCGGATTTTAGCCGCAGTTTTTTGCTTTTTTGTGACCATTTTTCTCCTCGCAGAAAGTCTTAGCCGTGTGTTTAAGCTGCCGTACGGTGAACGTGCTTTACTCAGTATGACAATGGCTTCGCGAAACGCTCCGCTCATGCTCGCAGTCAGCATGGTCACCCTTCCCGACCAACCAATGATCTATGCGGCGCTGGCGATCGGGATGTTGATTGAAATGCCTCATCTGACGACGCTGAGCCATATCTTGCTTAGAACGCATAGACGCCATGAGGCTAAGCTAGCCATGACCAAGCCAGCGGCTTAAGTGGCGTTCCGCCCGCGGTGGGCACCACGGGACAAGATCATTCGCAAATTTAGTTGGCTCACCCTTCGAGCTAAGCGTGATTACCGCCTTGACCCGCCATCGATTCGGTTTCGCTTGTGTTATTCCATCCGCGCGAATCGAACACGTCGCGTATCTGGGGACACTGCCCAGTATTCCAGTAATCGAGACTAACTAAGGCGCCGCTTCGCATATTTCTAGTATCGATATCATCATTTTGATCCATTAATTAATAGTTGATGAGTCGAACAATTCATCAGACTCACTAAACTGTAAAACT